>JALEUF010000111.1 GCA_022781015.1 Caryophanales bacterium | reverse complement strand
TATAGCCGACATTATTAAAATTAGGAAGCGGATACATTTGGTTTGATCCATATAACATCAAAAAGACACCAATATGGTCGAAGGTCATGAATATCATGGCCAATACTTTTAGGATAAACCCATCCAATATTTGATATGATTTAGGTTCGTTCATGCTGTTGTAGTGGTAGTTAATATTATTAAGATGACTGAAAGCAAATTATTTAAGGCATGAGCTGTATATGAACCAAGTAACCCAGCTTTCTTATAGGCAATACAAAGAAGTAAACCTGCAACTATATAGGAAGGGATATTTATTAATTCGATGATTGTAGCTTGGCTAGAACTAAAGCAAGTCCAGTCAAAATGGATAAATGCAAATACTAAGGCGGATACAATATAACCTAATACCTTGCCTAATCTAGATAAAATGGAGAATAATCCAACCCTATAGCCAAGTTCTTCAGTCATTGGGCCCAATATCCCAAATATTATGATGGCAAAAATAGGATATGCCTTAGATATTGCCCTTATTGAAGATTCATTCCCATTGACGCTAGGATCAATCCCGGCTGCATTAAATAATAAATTGGATATAATTCCATATATATAATTAAATGCTAATAATAATCCAAAAAAACCAACCCCAAGGAAGAATTTCTTAAATGATGCCTGTTTTATAAATTCTTTATAGCTACCGATAAATAAAGCCGCCATAAATCCAAATAGAAGCGCATAGGAAGTAAATACCCTAATTGAAGCGCCTTCTATGCTTAATAGATATCTTTGGACATCCTCAATCGGGCTATTTGGATTATTTAAGGAAAATATGCCACTTTGGATAAGCTCGACAAAAGAAGCAATCAAGGATAATCCGATTATAGACAAAGCAAAGAACAAGGCTTGTTTCCATATAGGAGTATGGATGAAATTCTCAAAAAAGAGGCAACCCCTGTCATTATTATTCTGCTTGCAATAAGGGCATTTTGGATAAGTTGGGTCATAGCTATGTCCGCATTTAGGACAGGAAGTGTTTACAAAATAAGTCTTCATGTGGTTAATCTTATTTTTTATTTAAAAAGAAAACAAGGGAGGTTATTAATATATTCTCTTTTTCGGTTTGATGTAGATGACATTGATTGTTATGCAAAGGATAGGCAATTAGTTCCAAAAATGGAAAAAAAGAATTTTGAATTTGCTAAAATCATGAAACCCAATTTTATACGTAATCTTTGACATTTTTAAAAATTAAAAAGTCCTATGGTTATGGGTCGTTTCTTACTTTTAGAATAATTTAAATGTATTTATTTGTAAATGTATCGCATTGCACTGCACATATATTGTATGTGCAATAACTTGGGATAATCCTTATTCTACGATATAATGCCGTAGGAGGCTTTTAAAATGAATGGTGTAAACGTTACAGTAAGAGTTGATAAGGACATCAAGAAGCAGGCGGAAGTCCTCTTTAACGATTTAGGCCTCAATTTGAGTTCTGCCATCAATATGTTCCTCCACCAGGCGATCGCGGATCAGGGAATTCCTTTTAAACCCGCAAAGAAGCAGGAAATGCAATATGCAGCTCGTTCTGAGTTAGTGAAAGCCGCAGAAGATGCTTACATTGAACATCCAAACTTTTATAAGGAACTAGCTAAATGAGCTTTTGATTCAGCAAGGAAGATATCATCTATCTTCACTCGACAATACTTATGAAGACTAGTGGAGAGGATGGAATTCGTGATGAAGGTATGTTGGAATTAGCACTGGCGACTCCGCTTTTGACATTTGACTTCAATGATCTCTATCCAACAATTATTGATAAACTCGCCCGTCTTTCATTCGGATTGGTAATGAATCATCCCTTTCTTGACGGGAACAAGCGAATTGGGGCCTATGCCCTTATTGTTGGCCTTAAGATCAACAAGATTCCTTTTTCTTTCGATGACGATGATGCGATAGAAGAGTTCTTCGCTCTTGCCGATGGAAAGATTAACTACGATTCCTTTAAAAATTGGGTTCGTTCCAAAATTCACTAAGAAGGCAATTAGTCTTTTTGTTTTCTTTGACTTGGCGATGGCGCTACTAAAGACAGTTACAGTAAGGCAAGGCTTATGGAAATAAGCGTTATCATCTAGACATTTATCTATAATTTAAGAGCCTGAAGCGTAATTAAGTAATTGCACTAATATTTAAAAAGCGCAATCATCGTGCTTGTTAGTATAGCTTTATACTCTTTTTCCCTAATTAAAGTGGATGGCGCAAAAAAGGATTCAGTAATTGTAACTATTTTAAACCAATGTATCATTCTCTTAAGAACTTCGAAATTGCAAATTTGCTAAACTCAATTCTAAATTAATGTTTTCTTACTATATGGAAGAATAGTAAAATTAAATTACATCAGCTGGTAAAAATTATGAATTATCTAAATCTACTTATGGATGTTGAACAGATTAGAAATATAGTCAACATCACTTGTACCATATTGTTTGCATCTATTCTAGTCATATTGGTCTTATGCTTCCTAAGGGGGTTATTAAGAGGATGGAAAAGAGGGACATATAATCTAATATTCATCTTGATATTAGTTAGCGTTGCCTTATTGACCTTAAATCCAATAGCCAAGGCAATAGGTACGATTGATATATCTTTTATCGGTTCCCCTCAGACTGTAACTTCTGGGGATGTTACCTTTACCTTTGAAGTAACTACCCTTCAGCCAACTATACAGGATTTCTTTGTCCAATTCTTTAAGGCAAGCGGATATGCAGCCTCTCCAAAAGATATTGTTTCATATTCAACGGCTTTATCATATTCGGTTATTAAACTAGTTCTTATATTGATAGACGCTATATTGATATTTACCTTAGGTTCATTATTTATTTTCCTATTGTGGCATATTGCCTTTAAAAGGATTACTCCTAAAGATAAAAGAAAGAAAAAGAGTTTAAGGATAGTATCTGCTTTTGAAGAAGTAGTTGTCGGTGGAATTGCCCTTACTATGTTTTTGACTCCTTTAACAGGACTTGTCAATTCGATGGCATATAACGCCGATTTAGATAAAAAGGAAGCTGATAAGAATGAATATGCTTCTTTAGTATATGGGGTTCTTGAATCATATAAGAATTCAGTATTTAGCAACGTCTTCTTTTCCTATGCTAAACAAGATGGCAAGCAAAGCCTAGATACCCAGTTATTAAATTTTTTGACCGAAACTAAAGCCGAAGATTATTCAACTTCCTTAGTAAAAGAGGTGGGGAGTGCTGCTAATCTAGCATCTACTTTAGTTAATTCTGGTTTTCTTTCTTTAGTAGGTGGACAAGAATTATCTTGGAGATTATTTTTTGCAAGTAGTTCAATTCCAACTGTATTGACTTATCTAGCCGATATGGATTTAGTTAAGGTAGCCCTTCCAGTTGTAATTACAATTCTAACCAATATGGACCAAACTAAATCCATATTAGGAGAAGATACAGTTAATTATCTAAGCCAATCCAATGTTGATTGGAGCAAGGAATTGAAGAATCTGGCATCTATTTATACTAAATTAGTAGATGCTGATTTATTCCAGGTTCTAGTAGAAGAAGAAAGCAAGACTCCTATATTCGATTTATCATACCTATTCGATATGTTTGATAACGAATCAAATAAAGCTGCATTTAATGAGGC
>JALEUF010000202.1 GCA_022781015.1 Caryophanales bacterium | reverse complement strand
GTCATCACTCTTTTTTATATATTCTTCTAATCCCCTAGGTTTAGAAGACATCGATACGACTTTAGTAAATCTATTACCTCTATTGATGTCTAATATCTTGGCAATCGGACCTAATTCGTGAGTTGGGTAATTCTCGCAGTTATGGTTTTTATATTCTTCTAATCGATAATGATGGGTATTTATCCCTCCTGCAATTTCATATCTTAAATCATGACAATATGCACCTTGGCAGAATACAACTTCGCCTAAGACACCATTTCTATATAAGGAAGTTACTAACATTTCATCCTTGCCATAGCAGCAATTTTCTAAAAAGAAGAAGGGGGTATGGCTATTTTCATAGCTATCAACTAATTTCCAACAATCATCAATATTGTGTGTTCCACCGACTTCAATCGCGACAGGTATCCCTCTTTTCATTGATTCAAGGGCAACTTCGACATGGCTATTCCAGCTAGTAGCAACAATGATGCAGTCAGGCTTTTTGTCCAATATATCTATAAAAGAAGTAGATCCAAAAGGTTTTGGGAATCCTTTTTCTTCTATATTTTTGGAAAAACTAGTAATCCTATCCTCAAATTTATCGCATATGCAATCTATAGTTACATCTTCATTTGCCAATATATTAGGTAATAATGTATTTCCTCTTTGCCCTAAACCAATTAATCCAAGCCTGATTTTACCATTTTCTTCCATAAGCCATCCTTTTCTAAATTGTTTAATAAGACAATTAATTAAAATGCCTATTTTTCTAATTTGTTCGCATAATTAGGTTACTATTTTTTAATAACAATGATGTAGTTAAATTCCTAGTTTGTTAATTTTGAATATTAGAAAGTTAAAATTGATTAGATTTTAGAAACCGCTTACACAACAATAAAAACAAGTAGAACGAGTGGTGTCTAGTTTTCTTCCTCATTTAAAGTATCTTCATCAGTAAATGCTTTATTATTTTAGTAAAGAAAACAAACTAAATCACTACAGGGGTCTACTGCATTGCTTTAAAAGGAGAAGGCTATGAGAGGTAAAGGACTTTTATTAGGGTTATCTTCATTGGGGTTATTGTTTGCAGCGGGATTTAAGCCAACTGAAAGTATTGTTAAAGCAGAGGAAGTTGCTTCTTCTATGCCTGCTAATTGGAGTTTATCTATTCTAGATGATAGCAATAATCCTATAACTTCAGATTATTTAACCGCATCCGCCTATAAAGATTCTAATAAAGGCAACTCCATAATGATGAGTCGTAGGATTTCTGCCTATACTCTTTCTGTTACTTCGACCTCATTTGAAGCAAGTAAAGATACAGCTTATAAATTAACCTTCTTCTATAGATCTAATTGCCTTCATGATGAAGAGAATAAAATAGTGGCGTCTATTATTGAAAATAAAGATGATGGAAGCAAAACCGTAACTGAAATTGTCTCTGCAAAAGGAAGAGAAAGCAACTGGAAACAGCTTTCTGGATATTATACGACATCCAGCCAGTGTTCTACTTTAGAAATGGTTTTTTCTTCCTATGGGATGGGCGACTTCTATATCAATGGGCCTTCTTTGGTCGGCAAGCCTGCCCCAACAACATATTTTGCTAATTACGGAATGGAAAATGGGATTGAGGATAAAACTGCATTAACCCCATTACTAGCTTCCAATCTTTCCGATGATGCCTGTACGGGGGAGAGGTCGATTAAGTTAACTGATCAAGGCTTCAGAACTAATTTTGGTGAACTTCCAGCAGGGGATTATGAATTAAAATTCAAATATAAACACGATTTCGAAGACGGAAGTAGATTGTCTATAAGAATGGACAATGTCAGTTCCGATGGGACTAAAAGAGATTGGTATGCGACACCAGTTGGACCAACTGGGACAGGAGGAAGCTGGTCTACATATTCTTATAAATTCAAGAAGTTAAATGAAGGGGAGACCAATTTCTGCTCGATTAACTATATTAAAATTCATGCTTACGGGACATTCTTTATTGACGATTTAGAAATAATCAACTCTACAAACTTCAATTATATTGTAGGCGGTTCTTTCGAAGGATATGACGTTTCTAATATGTCCATGGCTGGGGCAGTTGGAATAACTAAAGATAGCGATGGCTCATTGGTCTTTGCTGGCAGTTATGATTCTGTTTTAGGTATCAACAGCGAACCTTCTTTATCTCTAGAATCTTCAAAATTTGAGTTAACTACAGGCAATACCTATACCCTTA
>JALEUF010000187.1 GCA_022781015.1 Caryophanales bacterium | reverse complement strand
GCTCCAGTTCTCCAATTAGGGAGAAGTTGCTTGTAGATGTAGCTAATATCAATTGGATTCCTTCTTGGGGTGAAGGAAAGATGGTCAACATGATCAAGGATAGAGGCGATTGGTGTATCTCTAGGCAACGTCTCTGGGGTGTACCGATCCCGATAATCTATAACGAAGATGGCTCTCCAATTATCGAAGACGAAGTATTTGAACATATCATCTCTATAATCAAAGAAAAAGGTTCTTCGGCCTGGTTTGCCTTGACTGCGAAAGAATTGTTGCCTGAAGGATATAAAAACAAGAAGTCTCCAAATGGCAACTTCAAGAAAGAAAGCGACATCATGGATGTCTGGTTTGATTCTGGCTCTAGCTGGAATGGAACCTTAATCGATAGGAATCTTAAATATCCTGCCGATATGTATCTAGAAGGAAATGACCAATATAGGGGCTGGTTCAATTCTAGTTTGATATTATCTACTGCTTTCTCTAATGTAGCTCCATTTTCAACTTGTTTGACTCATGGCTTTGTCATGGATGAAAAGTGGCAAAAGATGTCTAAATCTGCCGGGAATGGGGTTGATCCTAATAAGATTGCCTCAACTTATGGGGCCGATATCCTTAGATTGTGGGCTGCTTCAGTTGATTATAGGGCTGATTGCAGGATTGGAGAATCTATCATCAAGACTGTTACGGATAATTATAGAAAGATTAGGAATACCTTCAAATTCATGTTAGGTAATCTAAACAATTATGTTCCTAATGAATCCAATGGATTACATTTATCTACGGTTGATAAATTCGTCCTTTCCGAATTAGAAAGAGTGAAAAACAAGGCTATTTCTAGTTATGAAAGCTATGATTTTGCTTCTGTTTTAAATCCAATCATCAACTTCATGTCCGCTACTTTATCTAGCTTCTATCTAGATATTTCTAAAGATGTTTTATATTGCGATTGCTGCAGTTCTGCTAGAAAAGAAAGCATAAAGTTTGTCTTAGATAAGTGTCTAAGAACCTTGACTTTATTATTAAATCCAATACTTCCATTTACGATGGAAGAAGTCCATTCATATTGGACTGGCTCGAAAAAGGAATACTGTCAAGAAGAAGATATGCCTAAGATTAGCCATGTCTATGATGAATCTGTCCAAAAAGGATTTATTGCCTTCAATGCTCTTAGGGATGAAGTATTAAAAGCCCTAGAAGAAGAAAGAAAAGATGGACATCTAGGTTCTTCTAGCGACGCTAGAATTGAAATAACAATAAAAGATGACCTCCTATATTCCTTATTCAAGAGCGAGCCAAGCGAATGCGTTGCTTCTTATTTCATTGTAAGTGATGTCAAATTCGAAAAGGGAGATAAAGATTCTTGTAAGGTATTTATCGACGAAGACGAACTTTGCCCTCGCTGCAGGAAGCATTTCCATTCCTTAGAAGATTATAATGACGTTAAGGTCTGCTCTAGATGTAAAAAGGCTTTAGAAGAACATGAATAAATTAAGACAATTAAGGGAGAAATTCCTTTCCATGGACAAAAAGACAAGAAAAGGGATAATCATATTCTTTTCCCTTTTCCTTGCTTTATTTGTTCTTGATGTAATTTCCAAGTGGATGTGTCAATTGTTTTTAAATGTAGGGGATCAAGTAGCCATTATCCCTAATTTCCTATATGTTACTCTTTACTATAATACCAAGATTGCATTTTCATTAGGAATAGATGGGGTAGCTGGAAGGGCTATTAATATAGTTATTTCTATCGTAATGTCGGTCTTAATCGCATTTTATTGGATTAAGAATGTCAAAAAGATGAATTACCTAGAGATGGCTACAGCTTGCTTGCTTCTTTCTGGGGCATTTGGCAATCTAATTGACCGTGCCTTCTATTGGTCTAATATAACTGGTTTCGATGGGGTAATTGACTTTATCCAATTTTATCTAGGCGGTGGACCAGGTGCTCCAAATAGCTTTGTTAATCCTTTCGCGGTATTTAATTTAGCAGATTCTTATCTAACTATCGGGGTTATTATGATGGTAGTAATCCTAATAATCGATTCAGTTAAATCTAGCAAGAATGATCCATATAACAAAAACCCTCTAGAAAGTGAAACTAAAGATGAAGGAAAAGAAGACGTTAATAGTAAATAAAGATGAAGCCAATATTAGGCTTGATCAATATCTTTTTCTCCATAATGCCGCTATTTCTAGATCCAAAGTTGCCACTTTGATTAAAAATGGGGACTGTTTAGTCAATTCTAAAAACGAGAAAGCCCATTATCTAGTAAGTGAAGGTGATGAGATTTCCTTTTATCCATATATAGAGAGCGAACTAGAATTAAAAGAGGAAGATGTTCCTTTTGAAGTTATCTATGAAGATGATTATCTTATGGTCATCGATAAACCTAAAGGATTAATCGTCCATCCAGGGAATGGACATAGCGATGGAACTTTAGTCAACGGATTGCTTTTTAGGAAAAAAGAATTAGCAGAGACTTCTTCCTATATCCGTCCAGGAATAGTCCACCGTATCGATAAGGATACTTCGGGATTATTAGTAGTAGCAAAGCAAGAAGATACTTTAAGGGAACTTCAACTTCAATTATCAACCCATTCAATGCATAGAGAATATAAGGCTATCGTAAAAGGGATAATAAATGAAAACGAAGGCAAGATTATTGCTCCTATAGGAAGAGACAAACAAAATAGAATCAAGATGGCAGTAGATATTAAGAATGGCAAAGAAGCCATTACTAATTTTGTTGTATTGGAAAGATTCTTTTCTAGCGATGCTACTTACATTGAATGCAAACTCGAGACAGGAAGAACTCACCAGATAAGGGTCCATATGGATTATATCGGACATCCTTTGCTTGGGGATTTAGTTTATGGCAAAGGCAATCGCACCTTATTTAATGATGGCCAATTATTGCATGCCTATAAATTAAGCTTCTTTCACCCGAATCTAAAAAAGGAGATGACTTTCATCTCTCCTTTACCAGATTATTTTAAATCTGCCTTATCTAAATTATCCTAGATATATTGGCAAAATTCATCTTCGCGACTTTATTTAGTTCTTCTTTTCCAAATTTCTTAACAAATTCAATCCCGAATTTATCGACTTTTGCACTTGCCCCGAATGGGAAATGGAGGTCATAAATCTTATCCAATTGTTCCATTCTTTTTAAGAATGCATATCTAGCAATTACTGAAGAGGCTGCAACGGAAGGGAAAGCTAATTCCCCTTTTGTAGAGAATTCGATTGGGCGAGCGATTTCTTTTTCTTCTTTTAAATAAGAATAATAAATAGGCTCGCTGGCAAATTGATCAATCTTAAGTTCGGCAGTTGGATATTTCTTCGCTAGATTAAGAAGCACCCGATTATGCATTTTGGCTTTTATTTTATTCATATTGAAGCCATTTTGCTCTATTTGGTTATATTTTTCCTGTGGCAAATATAATTCAGAATAAGGTACTTTAGATATTAATTTAGGTCCGATTTCTAATATTTTTTCATCAGTCAATAATTTAGAATCCGTCACTCCTAAAGAAGTGATGTATTCAAGCAAAGCTGAATCAATATAACTACTCGCTACTATTATTGGACCAAATAAATCCCCAAACCCAACTTCATCTGATCCAATTTGGGGAAGGAAGATATCTAGTTTATTTTGTCTTGGAGGGCAAGTCCTTATTTTTTTAGGAATAGAAGTATTAAATCCCATTCTTGATGCTTCTTTTCTAGCTAATTCCCCTTGGAATACGACTTTATATTCCTTTTTCTTATTGATAAATATAGAAATAGAGAATTTAGGCTTGGATGCAAAGAAAACAATATATTCATTTTTGGGATCGCTAGAAATATAAGAATATTCCTTTACTAATCTATTTAATGTAGTTTCATCGATTGGGTAAGAAAATGTTTGCTCGCTCATAGACACTATTTTAGATGAAGTTAGTTAAAGTAAAAACCATTTTTGCTATATAATTAGGCTTATGCAGAATGTTATTGATGTACTTGAGATAAATAAAATACTAGAAATGACTGCTAATCTTGCCTCTACTAATGAAGGGAAAGAAGTGGCCCTATCAGGAAAAATATTTAAAAAAGAAGAACTGGAGAAGGAATTTAACTACCTAAAGGAATTAGATTTAGCCATTGCCTATAAAGGGCAGATTAGTTTTATCGGATTTGGAAATCTAAGCAAATACATTTCCTATTCCAAGAAAGGTGCTTCTTTATCTATTGAATCTCTTTTTGATATCCATAAGGCAATTGAAAATGGGAAGTCTTTATCTAGTTTTATTTCTTCCTTGCCTAGGAATGAATTCCCATTGCTAGTAGATATAAAGGAAAGGATACCTTTATTAAAGGATTTGAATGATAATCTAATCAATTCGATTGGACCTGATTTAAATATATTGGATAGTGCTTCAACTGATTTGAAACGTATCCGTCACCAAATAAAGGTTGCTTTAAATAGCGCCGATAAATTATTAAGTGATTCACTAAACAAGAATAAAGAATATCTGACTTCATTTTCCCCAACTTTGAAAAACGGGCATTATGTCTTAGCGGTTTCTTCTTCCTATAAAAACAAGGTAAAAGGTATTATCCAAGATGTATCTTCGACTGGATCTACTACCTTCATCGAACCAGAAGAATTAGTAAGGCTAAATAACAAGATATTTGAATTAAAAGAAGAAGAAAAGAATGAAATTGCTAGGATACTATCCTCTTTATCAACTTTAGTATCTTCTAATGATTTGGATTTATCTACCCTTAACTACCTATTGACTAAGATTGATTATTTGCAGGCTAGGGTATTAATTGGAAGAAAATATAAAGGGCATGTTGCTTCTATTGGGGATTATATTTACCTTCCGTCTTTCATCCATCCTTTATTAGATGAAAAGAAAGTAATCCCAAATACTTTATCTATTAATAAAGAAAATAAGATTTGCATTATCTCTGGACCTAATGCCGGGGGCAAGACGATTGTTTTAAAAAGCGTTGGTTTATGTGCCTATTTATTAAAGATGGGTTATATGTTACCAACTGCAGAAGGTGCGAGCATCCCTTATTTTAAGAATATCTATCTAGATATTGGGGATAGCCAATCTATTGTAGATAATCTCTCTACTTTCTCAGGGCATTGCTCGAACATTGCCTCCATTTTAGATAATGTAGGGGGACTAGATTTAGTCTTATTAGATGAAGTAGGTACTGGAACTTCTCCAAAAGAAGGTGAAGCTTTGGCAGAGTCTATTGTTTCCTATTTATTGAAGAAGCATTGTTTTGCCTTTGTTTCTAGCCATTTTGATTCCTTGAAATCTTTTGCCCTTACTAATAAAGGGATAATAAATGCCTCGATGGAATTTGATTCGACTAGCCTTCTTCCTACTTATCATTTATTAATGGGGCTTCCTGGAGATTCTTTTGGATTTGAGGTTGCTAAAAGATTTGGGATAAATGAAGAAATACTAGATTATGCTAGAAAAATATCTTCTAAAGAAGAAGATGGCTCCTTGAAAGTCGCGTTAGATAAACTTGCTTCCTCTTTGAGCGAGAACAAGAAACTTAGGCTAGAGCTAGAGAAAAAAGAAGCTGAATTAGTTAAGAAAGAGAAGACTTTAAATTCCAAGATGGCTTTAATCGAAGAAAAAGAAAGGCAGATAAAAGAATTTTCTCTTAATAAGCAAAACGAGATAATAAATAAGGCTAAAGAAGAAGTAAAAGAAATCATATCTACTTTATCTAAGCCCGATATAAAACTACATGAAGCAATCGATGCGAAAAAGAAACTAGATGATTTATTTATCGAAGAAGATTCTCTTTCCAAATCTAGTAACGATTCATTTGCTGTAGGGGATTATGTATCTTTGCCTTTATTTGGAATTGAAGGAAAGATAAATAGGATTAACGGCAAGAAAGTCGAAATCATTTCTTCTAACGGGATGAGCTTTAATTCTTCTATCGATAAGATAATTAAAATAAGCGAGCCAAAAGTAGAAAAGAAGCAATTAAGTGGACGTGTTCTTGATTCTTTGTCTACTTCAAAAGGATTGCCTTTAGAATGCAATCTTATCGGATTACGTTATGAAGAAGCAAGTAGAGAACTAGACCATTACCTAGATTCATGTAGGTTAAAAGGGTATAAGAAAGTACGTATTATCCATGGTTTAGGCTCTGGTGCACTTAAAAGGATGACCTTAGAATATTGCAAGAAACATTCTTTTATTGATAAATGCGAACCTGCAAGCGAATATGAAGGCGGGGCTGGGGCTAGTATAGTTTATTTAAAATAATGAATGATATATTGAAAGAACAAATCAACCTTCTAAAAAATAAGCCCGGTGTCTATTTGATGAAGGATAAAGATGACAAGATCATCTATATTGGGAAGGCTAAAAACCTAAAGAATAGGGTTAGCCAATATTTCCTTCGTCCCCAGTCTGGGAAAGTTGCGGCCATGGTTAGCCATGTTGACCATTTTGAGACTATCCTAGTTTCTAGCGAAAAAGAAGCCCTGATACTAGAATGCAACCTTATCCAAACCCATTACCCTAGATATAACATTATGCTGATGGATGATTCCCATTATCCTTATATTGCCTTAAAGAAAAAAGATGACCCATATCTAAAAATATCACGTTCTAGCAAAGATAAATCATATTATTATTTCGGGCCATTCCCGACTTCTAGCTATGCTTATTCTTTAATTGATTTACTAAATAAGATATATCCGACTAGGAAATGTAGAAACATTCCTTCTACTCCATGCCTATATTATCATCTAGGCCAATGCCTAGGTCCTTGCATTAATAAAATTAGCTTAGAAGAGAATAATAAGCTTAAGGACAAGATTATTTCCTTTTTAAAAGGCGATACTTCTTCGATTAAGAAAGAATTAGAAGAAAAGATGGAGATTGCTAGTTCTAAGCTAGATTTTGAATTAGCCGCGGATTATAAAAAAAGCATCGATGCGATCAATTATATTTCCTCAAGGCAAAATGTTGAGCTTCAAGGCGAATATAAGGATTTTGATTCTATCGCCTTTTCTAGTAGGGATGGCTATCTTTGCCTTTCTTTCCTTACCTATAGGGGAGGGCTATTATTAGGAAAGAAGAATTTTGTTGTAGAAGAATTCTCTTCTTTAGAAGAAAGCATCATTTCGTTACTAGAACAGCATTACCTTCAAGTTGAGCCACCTAGAATCGTAGTTACTAGGCTAGAATTCCTTTCTACTGTCTTAAAAGAAGAATTCGATATAAAGGTTATCTCTCCTAAAGAAGGGGTATTATCTAATATTATCTCCATTACTGAATCTAATGCTAAAAATGGATTAGATGAGCATTTTTCCTCTTCTAGGCTAGAAGATGACAAGGCTAAATTACTTGAAGATTTAGGAAATATATTAAAGATCCCTACTCCTTATAGAATCGAATTATTCGATAATTCACATCTTCAGGGAAGCGATGCAGTCGGGGCAATGGTATGCTTTATTAATGGCAATTCTTCTAAATCCAATTATAGGAAATACAACCTTTCTAGTAATGTTGCAGGGGATGATTACCATTCGATGGTAGAAGTTATAAATAGACGTTATTCAAGGTTAAAAGAATCTAATCTAACTTATCCTGACTTGATTCTAGTCGATGGAGGATTACCCCAAGTACATGCGGTTTTAGAAGGATTAGATAAGGTGGGTATAGTTATTCCAACATTTGGATTATATAAAAATGATTCCCATCAAACAGAAGGACTAATTGATAGGGGCGGGAATATCTATCCTTTAGATAAAAAGTCTTCTTTATTCTTTATGCTTATGAGAATGCAAGATGAAGTCCATAGGTTTGCTATATCTACATTTAGGAATAAACATAATAAAAGGCAGCTTAGTTCTATTTTTGATGGAATTGAAGGGCTAGGGGATAAACGAAAAGAAAAGATTTCCGCTTCCTTCCAGACTAAAGAAACGTTATTGAATGCTTCTATTGAAGAATTAAGCCAGCTGCTTCCAGTTGAAGTTGCTAGAAGGTTATACGAAAAACTTCATCAAGATAAGTAATTACTAGGTAATTAGCTTAAAAATAAAGTCTATATTGATTGTTGCCTATTGATATTTTTTGCTATTTTGCATATTATATCGACGCTGCGCCTATAGCTCAGCTGGATAGAGCAACAGCCTTCTAAGCTGTGGGTCAACCGTTCGAGTCGGTTTAGGCGCGCCAGTATAATAAAATGCACGTATTGTAACTAGTACGTGTTTTTATTTTGTTATCATTGGTTTATCAAATGTTACCGGTTCAGGAAGGCGGAATAGACCGTTTAAGACATGTATGCGATGATTACAAACCTTATATAATGGGGCATTTGAAAAATGCTGCCAGCTTCCATAGAATACGGAGAATTGGCGAAAAGGGAATATAACATTCACTAATTGGGGCAAGATAGCCAAAAATACCCGTGGTCAAGGGTGGATTTGTTGCTTTGATACCATTTGTTGGAACGATTCTGCCAAGTAACAATCTGCAAATTAGTTCTCAAAAATTAAAAGTTGCCCTTAATTATGAAGAGGTAATTTGATAAAATAATCGTGTTTGGATATTTATATTGTTCGCGCTTGGAAATCTTTGTCCTAATATAAGCATAATTAATATTCAAAGCTACCACGCTACGTGTTAGGGCGTGGTAATAGGGAAAGTATTGCCCAGTAGTGGTATGAGGGCATAGAAGAAGAGGTCGCGTAGGAGACGCTTCTATGTTCAAGAAGATCATCGCGCTCCCTACAATTAGAATTAATTGAGCATGTGGCCGTCACGAGGATGACGTAACACCAGCAGTTAATGGACTAGGTCGATAACTGCAAGAAGGTGTTTTCGTTATAGTGGCGGTTTTTATTATCCCCTTTCGAAAGCACGACTTGTCTAGCTAACGAAAGGAGATTTTATTTATGGTTAAAGTTGGCGACAAAATTAGAATCGTCTATATGAATGGCGAACCTCAATATAGCGGAAGAGCTGGAATTGTTGAACATATCGATGATATTGGGCAAATTCATGGAAGTTGGGGCGGATGCGCACTAATTACCAGTGTTGATCAATATAAACTAATAGAAGAAAAAAATGAAAAGTAGGAAACTAGCTCCGATTGACAAAGAATTCACTTCGGAGATATTAAAAATTATTAGTAACATCGGTAAAATGCTTATCGCAAAATTAATGAAGAGTTGGTAACGATGTATTGGGAAATCGGCGAATATTTATCAGGCAAAGTCACTTCTGAAAAATGGGGATCCAAAGTAATTGAAACCATTGCTGAAGGAATTAAAAAACATATCCAACTCTGAAAGGTTTTGATAAACGTGGCCTTTTTAGGATGGTATAATTTTATGGAACTTATCAAGACGATGAAATTGTCGCACCACTGGTGAGACAAATATGTTGGACCAATAATATAGCTATCTTTTCTGATAAGTCTTCAATAGAAGAAAAAAGAATTCCCTCTAGGCGGCAGTCATTAGCTATCATTGGCTTATTCCATTAACATGAAACTAAACCTGGTAGTTAAATTTAACATCGAATTATTAAATACGATAGGTAATTAATATTGTAAGCGTTAGGTTTATTATATAAAAAAGTATATAAAATCTAATAGATACTAATATATTATATAGTTTTATATATAGTTTACTTGCAATTATGATTGATTTTTAGAATAATATAGATATGGATGATTTATATTTTTCTAGAATTATTAAAGAAGAACGCAAGAAACTAAAGATGTCTCAAGAAGAACTATCAATTCTGTCTGGAGTTTCGTTGCCTACTATTAGATCTATCGAGCAAGGTACATCATTTCCTAATGTTAAGACATTAAATAAGATACTTAAGTTATTCAACCTAACTTTAAAAGTAGAAAGGATAGATAAATGAGAAGGGCAGAAGTTTATTTTAAAGATTTATTAGCAGGTTTTCTTACTGACTTTGATGATCATTTTGAATTCCAATATACAAATGATTTTATAGAAAAAGGACATCCTATATCAGTTAATTTCCCTCTTCAAAAAGAAGCTTTTATATCAAAGAAATTATTTCCTTTCTTTGATGGATTAATCGTAGAAGGATGGCTATTAAATGTTGTTGAAGACAACTGGAAAGTCAATCCTAACGATAGGATGTCTTTATTGCTTCTTTTAGGCGAAGATAGCATCGGGGCGGTTTCAGTTAAGGAAGTGAAATAAAATGGAAAAGAAATACTGTCTTTGCTGCAACAAGGAAATCGAAGAAGGCTTATGGCATAAAAGCTGTATCAAGCATTTTTTCGGCACGAATTCACTTCCAAGTATAGAACTTAATGATAAAGATCTTAAAAAGCTAGCATTAACTCAACTCCAAAACAAAACTACAATGACTGGAGTTCAAGAAAAACTATCATTGCATCTAGATTTAGATAATAGAAGAAGACCTAGATTGACTATAATTGGCTTTCCTTCTGGATATATATTAAAACCCCAATCATCTAAATATAAACAATTACCTGAATTTGAACATATTGGCATGCTTCTAGCAAACGAATGTGGCTTAAAAGTAGTGCCCCATGCATTAATTCCTATTAACGACAATAATGAATTAGCATATATCACCAAGCGTATTGATAGAAATGGTGATTATAAGATACATATGGAAGATTTTGCACAGGCAACACTTACTTATACAGAAGATAAATATAGGTCTTCTTATGAAGAATGTATGTCTTTGATTGATAAGCATTCTTCTAATCCATATCTAGATAAATTGAACCTCTTTAGGTGTTTATATTTTTGCTTTGTTATCGGTAATAGCGATATGCATCTTAAAAATTTCTCGTTCATGATGGATGAAGAAGGAAGGCTATCTTTATCTAGTTTCTATGATTTATTACCAACTAAAAAAATAATTCGATTTGATCAAGTAGAACTAGGTATGAGATTTAATGGAAGAAAGAATAATCTGAGAAGAATTGATTTTGATGAATTTGCCAAAAATTCTAATATTGATCCAAAAGCAAAAGATAACATAATCAATTTTATTAATTCAAAGCAAGAAGTAATGATTGAGACAATATCAAGTTCATCATTAAATCAAAATGCTAGGACAACTTGGATTAAACTAATAAAGAAAAACATGAGAAGAATGAAGGCGGAATAGTGATTGATTCCGTCTTTTTACTATTGAATTTATAACAATATTTATATAACAAATTCGGTATATAAAAAATATATTAAATTTGTTATATTATAAAAGAGGTATGGATATGAAAAAGAATGAACTATCTATAAAAGCTGCAGTACCTGGGATTGGATTGAATTATTTGACTCTTTTAAGTAATGGAAAAAGAATGAGAATCGATTTCAACAAGATTATTGCTGATAAGCCGGAATTTAGTGTCATAAATGATGTCGATGTTTTTTATTGTGGTGAGATTGATCGTTTCCATAAGAAAATTATTTTTACGGAAAATGTATCATTATCCATTGATGAAATCATTAAATATGGCGTAATTTATGACTCGAAAAAGGAAAATGAAAAGATAATAAAGGATATATATAAGTTAGCTAAAGAGGCTAGAAAAAATCAAAGGATAACCCAAAAACAAGTATCCTCATTTATTGATATTCCTCAAAGTGGGATTGCACGTATTGAAAAAGGTGAAACCGATGTTCAATTAAGTACTCTTTTAAATTATCTAAGTCCATTAGGCTTAACTTTGACTGTTACAAGTAAATATCATCCAAACAAGAAAACTATAGATGCGATGAATGAAACAGACAGCGACGAATCTTATTCATCGGTAGAAGAGTTGAAAAAGGATTTAGGTTTATAACTTATTTGCAACCCTAAAATTACCTTTGTGGTAAAATATCTCTATGCGAATAGAAGAAAAATTATTAACAGATAACAAGTTTGATGAAGTATTAGATTTAACTAAAGACAAAACTGATGTTGAATCGATTTATTTTAGATTAATCGCCCTTATTGCTAAATCTAATACCAAGGAAGCATCATCTTTAATAGAATCCAATAGGGATGCTTTATTTGAATATAAACCAGCTTCTTTAATAAAGATGGATATCGAATTATCTTTAGCAGAACTAGAATTTGCTGATGCACGTAATAAATTAGATGTCTATGAAACTTATCCTTATGTTTCTCAAGAAGTGGAAGAATGCCTAAGGGAATATAAAAGCAAGATTGAAAAAGAAGAAAGAGAAATTCTTTCGTCATATAAAAAGAAGATTAATGAATCTAACGATGGGGGAGTTCCGCCCTTAGATTCTCCTAATGAAACCATCTATTTTTATCTTTCTAGCATTTCTAAAGAAAAAAATATCGAAAACAAAGATAAAGATTTTTGTTTGTCTATAATTTCTTCAAATAAAGATATTTCTTTAAGGAAATTAGCCTTGATGATACTTGCTTTATTCAAAGTAAATGTAGATATAGAATTTGATGGAATAAGGACTAATCCATCCTATTTGACTCTTCCAAATATGGATGGAAAATATAAAAT
>JALEUF010000162.1 GCA_022781015.1 Caryophanales bacterium | reverse complement strand
GTTCCAAATCTAAGGCTTTGTAAAGTAACCGAATGAGAAACCTCACCGAATTCCATATAAATAGAATTTAATTGATTAGATGCGACGGGGCCTGCTCCACCATCAACTTTAATTGAAATGGTATACCAAACATTTGGACTGATAGTTTGGGTTTCGACTGTATCCTTATATATTCTTACAAAATTATTATCTAATGTATTTTTAGTTCCATCCGTTTTGAATGTTTGCTCTTTTCCAAATGCATGAATGCTGTTATTTGAATAAGTCCCATCAAACTTAACTTCAAAAGATATATTGGAATAACTGGTTAAGAATGTATCGCTATCAAAATAAGCCCCATTAAATCCAATCTTTCCAAATCCATCTACTTTAGCTACTTCATGGTCATAGCCGGTTATAGAGGACATCTTTATTGTTTCTACGTTTAGGTTCAAGAAATTGCCAACATTAAGTTTGGTAGCCCTTGGATCGTTTTCATCGATTTGAGAAGCAATTGATTCTCCTAAATCTTGTATAGGAGTCCATTTGCCAGAAGGAACACCATCTTTAGCAAAGAACATTTCATGACATTTACAGCAAATGTAATATTCTTGAATTCCATGTCCGAATGTTTCTGGTTTAGAATCATTCGCAAGGTTTCCTTGCCCTCTATAATGATTTCCATCATGCTCACATGCGGATGCACTTGGAAGGATTATGCCGTTATTCGCTTGCATACAAACATAAGCAAAAAATGCAGCAAAAATGCCGAAAAATGGGATAAAAATTTTATGTTTCGAGTTCATGTTTTGATACCTCTTGATTAAAAGATAACATATATAAAAAGTCAAAAACATATCAAAAGTTGAACAAAAAATGGAAAATTTAATAACTCCCAACAAATAAATAAATGTACTTTTTTGGTAAATCTAAAAGAATAAAAATAATATTTTTAGGATTTCAATAGAGGCAATATAAAAAGGGCTGCCACTAGTTACAGCAAACAGCCCCTTAAGAAACTAAATAGATATTATTGCTTGGTCAAATATTGCCCTTGAACTTCTTCATAATTTACGTTTTTGTTAAACGTCAATTTAGTCCCATCATCAGAAAGAGTCATGGAAACATTAATACTAGTATTATAAGAAGATATAGCTTTTATGGTTATCGTTTTTCCTTCCACATTATAAGTATATTCTCCTTCAGGAATAATGGTTTGATTACCATTATCAACCCAAGACAATTTGCATGTTGAAGCATCTTTAAAGAATAAAGTTACGGTGCAATTATAAGTTTCAGGCATGCCCCAAGGATCTTCTTCGTCGTAATAATCATAACTTACGTTGCCGTTATCCGTAAATGTAGATCCGACTAATGGATTAGACATAACTTCTTCACTTACTACAACATAAGTCAATGTAACAGCATCAACTGTTATAGTTACTTTTTTAGTAGAAGTTTTTAAAACTAGAGTATTTTCAGAAGCAGTATATGTGCAGGCTTCGCCTTTATAAGTTCCGTTCCCATCTCCATTAAGAATTAAGGAAGCACTAGTCTCGCCTTCTAACTTATACTCTCCAATATAAGAATCTAAAAGAATACGTGCAGGACTAGCTTTTCCAGTTTGTTTCAAACGATATTTTACAACACCGTTAACTAAGACATTATAGGAAGCACCTTGGACATTAAATCTATCCTTAATATATTGACCTTGTTCAGTTAGCTCAACTGTCACACCATCTCTAACAAATTCCTTTTTAAAAGAATCAACGTACAAGGAATAAAGCAAATTGGTATTTTCTCCATCTTTTTTATAAAGTTGGAAAGTAGTCAAACAAGAAGTTGAATCAATAGAAACTGAATCATAATATCCGGTATACATTTCACTCACATAACTAGGAGTGTCTTTTCCGGATCTAAATCCTATATATAAAGAAGAGGTAAATATTTTTTGCTCATTATTAAAGGAGGAATCTGCAATAATGTTAGTTCCATCATAATAGAACTTAAATTTCTTGCCTTCATCATTAGATGCGATAGCTTCGCCTTTATCCTTATTAGTTGCAACTGAAATGAGATAATAGGTCT
Source organism: Caryophanales bacterium (assembly GCA_022781015.1). Taxonomy (GTDB): domain Bacteria; phylum Bacillota_I; class Bacilli_A; order RFN20; family CAG-826; genus Alloenteromonas. Next base: position 2,501 of record JALEUF010000162.1, on the reverse strand, counting down.
TTAAGATTTCTGAGGTTGCTCCATAACCAAAAGTTAGCAAGCCAGATTCATCAATTGCTAATTTATATGATGTGCCCCAACCGGCTGTATTTGCCTTTCCCTTTTCGGTGGTAGTTCCAAAATATTCACCAACAAAGCTATATCCAGCAAACTTGCCCGCTTCAACTTCGGTTACAGTAAACGATAAAGCAGTCCCGTCTTTTATTTCAGGAACAGCAAGCTTGTAATAACCATCAACTAAGTCAGATTCAGTAAACTTGTTATCAACTACCTCTCCACCATAATTTAAGGTATAGGAATAAGATACTTCTTTTATCTTATATTTTTCTTCGCTACTAACGGCCTTTAGATAAACTTCATCACCAGAAACAACTTCATTAATTTGACTATATGTCCCCTCTACTTTCGAGAATAAAGACAAACTAATGTGGGTAGAATTATTAAAACTGACTGGATGAGTATTTTTAGTTGTATTGACTTTGATTGTCACGTCTTTATTAGGCATAACAAAACTTACAAAATCAGAACCTTCTTCTAGATTAATAACTTTATTATCTAGTTCAGCAATAGTAATTCCAGTTGGCTTTAAAGTTGCATTGCTAGTTAGATAGACCTTAACTGTCTTAGAAAATTCAGCTTTGGAATTATGCATCCAGATATCTTCTTCGCTAGTTGTAGATTCTTCGCTTAAATAATCAGCACTATAATCACATTTAATCAAAGAGATTAATCTAGATGTTTCTTCATCCTTGCTGATCTTATATAACCTATTTTTAGTAGCTAAAGTAATAGTAACTTCACTAGAAGGCATAGTAAATGTATAGGTGCCATCATTATTATTAGTAAAAGCAACTTCTTCATTATTAGAATTAACTATCTTGACTTCGTTTTTGAATTCATAACCGGATTTGATTTTATAACCAAAAGTAATGACATCCCCTTCTTTAGCAGATTCATTAATGTCGATTAAAGTAACGTTTTCATTCCCGTTATGAATGGCAAATTTAGTTACTTCGGATTCGGTTGTAGTAACGCTAGATTCGTTAGATTCAGTACTTTCAATTTCCGAATCAGTTTTGGTAACTATAGGAGTCTCGCTATCAGGCTTAGAAGAGGAGGAAGATGAACTACCTTCCCCACATCCAACTAAAACCAATAACGAACTCAAAGATAAAATAAATAGATTATGTTTTTTCATTCTGCATAGTCCCCCGCATTTTTAATTAAGCCAGAATCAACGTTCCATACTGAATATGGATCCAAAGTGAATGTAAATACGTGTTCCCTGTTTTTGGTTTCGCCATATAAAACTGGGAAGTTTCGTTCAGTTAATCCACCATATCCTAAATCAAAGCTAGAATTGGCTGGATAATATTTCAAAGGCAATTCCATGCCGTCTGGAGTAACGATTGTAAATGTATCACCTTTTAATACGCCTTGTGACTTAGTTGGATTATCTGGAATTGGATCAGCTAATTCGCCAATCTCGCCTCTTTCCTTGATGGCATATTGCCCATCGCCATAGACTCTTAAATCCCACTTTGGTCTATTATTTTCTACTCCGATGGTTCCGTAGTCATAGGAATAGAAGTCACCAACAAACTTTTCATATCCAGGTTGGACTGGTCCAAGTTGCATAGTCTTGAATTGATAACCTAATTCAGTGTCATTTAAATCAGAAATAATGCAAGTACCGATAATTAATCTGCCAGCATATAAGTAGTTATAGGTAATCGATTTTAGATGTCCGCCTTCAAGGGTGAGGACTAAATTAGTTGTACCTTGGATAGAATCACCTAAATAAGAAAATTTACCATAGATATTGCCAGCATGGTCATTATCAAACATGACCATCGCGGCGTATTGTCCTAAAGCCCTGGTCTTGACCGAATAGGTATTCTCGCCGTCTTTAGAGAAGATATATGGAGATAAGGAATCTAAGCCATATTCAGGAAGATGCAATGTATTTGAAGTTCCACTTTTTACGATTTTGTTGTTCCTGAATTCGAAATAATAATTCTTGCCGTTATCAAATTTTGCAATCCCGCTAGGAACGCTACCTTTGGAATTGGATTCGGTAACATATCCTTCTGGAGTCATATAGGTAACATCTTTCCTATATTCGCTTTCTTGATAATATTCAGAATAAGAGAAAGTAACACCATGTCCACCTTCTTTTAAGGAATTTGAAATTTCATTAAAGGCATTTAATAAAGGTTTTACTTCTTCATCTTCTTCATATGGAGCAGGCTTATCGATGTCTTTATTCTCGGCGAGTCTGATATCCATGCTAGCAGTGAACCAGTTATAGACACTAGTATCATCTTCATAGATCTTTCTAGCGGTTTGAATATCTAGATGGACAATCCCGCTTTCTAATGTTAATAAGCACTTATTGACATCAGCTTCAAAAGTCTCGCCGAAGAACATTGCGGCAATTCCAAAATCAGAAGCAGAATAGGAAGTAACTGAATAAGTTCCATCCTTATTATCCCTGATAT
>JALEUF010000031.1 GCA_022781015.1 Caryophanales bacterium | reverse complement strand
CATCTAGAGATAGGGAAAAAGAACAAATATGTTCCAAATATGGGATTAAATTAATTAGGATAGCCAATCATGAAGTAAAGGATTATGAACTGATAATATCTTTATTCGAATGTGTCATCAAGAATATCCCTGATATCGAATTTGTCGGAAAACAGCTATCTTTATTTGAAGAACAGGCTGAATAGGAATTATTTATGGTAACTTGCATTGGAGAAATCCTAATTGATCAATTTGTTGAAGGAGACAAAGTAATAAACGCTATAGGGGGTGCTCCTTTTAATGTCGCAGCCTCAATTAAAAGGAGTGGAGGTCATTCTTCTTTCCTTGGTTCGATTGGAGAAGATGAAGAAGGGAGATTTATCCTAGAAGAAGCATCTAAATTAAAATTAGATAGCCTTTACCTAAATAGATTCAAGGAATATAAGACTACCATAGCCCAAGTTAAGCTAATCGATGGGGAACGTTCTTTTAAATTCATTAGGGATAACGGGGCCGATTATCATTTTAATTTACCTTTACCTAAGGAAATATATTCTTCTAGCATTGTCCATTTAGGATCATTGATGTTAAGCGAAGAAGTCGGCAGGAGCTTTATTAAAGAATTAATCAAGGAATTAAAGAAGAGACATATATTGATTAGCTTTGATATCAATTATAGGGAAGATATATTCAAAGGAATCCCTAATGTTAAGGATATCTATAAAGAAATAATCAAGGATGTCGATATATTAAAGATTTCAGAAGAAGAGATATCTATATTTGGAGAAGACTATATTTCTTCTTTAAAAGATAAATTGATTTGTCTTTCTTTAGGAAGCAAAGGAAGTAGCTATCGTTATAATTCCATAAAAGGAATTGTTCCATCGATAAAAGTAAAACCGAATGATACAACGGGTGCAGGAGATGCTTTCTTCGGGGCTATATTAGCTAATCTAGATGGACATAACCTATTTGAATTAGATAAAGAATATCTTATCAAGATATTTGGCTTTGCTAATGTAGTTGGGGCTTTGACTACTTTAGGCAAAGGGGCGATTAACCCAATTCCATATAAAGAAGACGTTTTAGAATTTATCAAAACCCATTCTAAATAGCTAGTTAGCTTATTTCTTTTACAAATAAGTTCCTAATTAAGATATACTTACCTAATAAAGGGATTTTTATGGCAAAAGAATTACATCATATTGATAAATGGGGATTTGCAAACGTTGATTTCGGGGAAGAGATATTAGAAAAGAACCAAAAGGCTCTTATTTTAATCGCCGGTGCTTCTAGCTCTGGCAAATCCTATGGGGCAGTATTCTTAAAGCAAATGCTAGAAAAGATGGGGCATAAAGCCTGCATCATATCTCTAGACCAATATAATGGAGGGTTATCTAGGATTATCCCTAATAAGGTAAACCTCAATTATTTTAATTCCTCTATAAAAGATATGGGTCGCATCTACTGCAAGATTAAACCCATTATAGAAAATGTAGATTTCTCTTCTAAATATGATGAAACTAGGCTTTCTCTTATTAAAGATGCCTTAAAAGATGATTTCAATGAATCAGATTTAGATAAATTCATAACTGGGTTAGGAATTGAATGGTCTAAACTTAATTTCGATGAACCTAGCGTCTATGATCTAAAAGAGGCTAGTCGTGACATCAAGGATTTATTAAAAGGAAAGACAATCGAAGAGAAACTATATTCAAAAGTCGTCTCGGAAAGAATCAAATCCAATTCAATCATCAATGGTAATGAATGCTCATTTATCATTGTCGAAGGTATATATGCTTTAAATGATGAGTTGCTCGATGAACTAAAAGGAATCGAAATAGTAAAGAATTTCATTGATGGCAATCCTAAATCATTATTCCTTAGACGTCTTATTAGGGATATGGGTTCAACAAGTGCATCGACTTCTTTTACGGCTAAGTTATATTTTTCTTCCATCATGGATAGCTATAGACAGACCATCCTTCCTTCTAGAAGCAAAGCCGATTTGGTTCTAGATAACGATATGTCTTTTGCTGAACTTAGGTCAGGCAATCTTTATTTAAGCAAAAATCTCTACCCCATAAATTCAAAAGAAGGATTAAAGAGGCTAGAAGATAATTCTCTATTATTAGAGAGATCTTTCCAAAAGGATTTCTATATTGTCTGCGAGAATGAGAAACAAGAAGAAAACAATATCCTTAGATTTAGGGAAACTTCTTTTGATGAAGGAAAGACTTATAAACCAGCTTCCTTGGTCCATAAAGGTGCCCCGAAATGGAGAAAAGACAACAAGATAATTAGGCCAGTGAATGTCTTGCTTGATGAAAATTGCATCCAAGATGTCTGGAAAGATGAAGAAAGCTGCCTTTATGATTTCCTTACTAACGGATTCATGATTAATAGAATCGAAATCAAAATAAAGACCAGGATTATCTATAAAGGTTATAACATTACTTTATTTGAAGCCAAAGATAGGAATAACAATCTAGAGATAGGTGATGATATCCCTGCATCGATATTGGAAGAAGTGCTTAATTATGTTAGATAAAATCATCTAGTACTTTTATTAAGGTCTTTCTATATAAATCTTTCGCATGTTCTTTAATGTATTCAAAAGACATATTTTCATCTGAAGTTTTATAAATTCGATATAATGGGTCGCTTATTTTTGATTTGCCGCATATTATCACTAGCTTATTTTTATCAACTCGTTTCAATATTCCGTTTATAGCCTTTCCATTTAATGATTGGCTATCAAAACTACCTTCGCCAGTTATTATCAAATCTGCTTTAGATGCATATTTATCAAAATCACTTAAGTCCAATATTTTATCTATTCCTAATTTAATCGAAGCATCAAAGAAAGAATAGAAACATCCTCCTAATCCTCCTGAAGCACCTAAGGAAGGAATATTAGTTAAATCTTTTCCAAGTTCTTTTTTAATGATAGAAGAGAAGTGGATGAATGATTTATCAAGGAATTCAATTTCTTTTTCGTTATATCCTTTTTGCTTACCAAAGATATAACTAGCCCCGTTAATCCCGGTTAAAGGATTTGTTACATCACAATAGCAATTAAACTTAATTCCCTTAATCTTTTCCTTTAGTTTTTCTATATTAAATGAATACACGTCCTTAATATTTTTAGCAGTCAGTTCACCCTTAACATTGAAGTCCACCCCTAAATAAGAAAGTAATCCTATCCCCATTTCATTTGTAGAACTTCCACCTAAAAATATATTTATAGACCTAGGATTATGTCTTAAGGCATCTAAAATAACTATCCCAATTCCTTTAGTAGTTCTCTCTAATGATGGTATCTTATTTGTTAGATATGGAAGTCCAATAATCTTAGCAACTTCAATATAGACATCATTATCTTTGGATATGAAGTAGGGGACATTGATTGCATTATATTCAGCATCGATAGAATCAACATATATTGTTTTTCCTTCTAGGATAGCCAAGATAATATCTAAACTACCTTCCCCTCCATCTGCAATAGGTAAATAAACCCCATTGAAGTAGGATTTATATTTGCTGTCTATAACTTCTTTAGAAATAGAAATAATATCGAAGGTAGATAAAGTTCCTTTAAAAGAATCTAGGCAAAACAAAACATTCTTCATAGATTCATTATAACTAATCTAGATTATTAATTACCTAGAAGATTTATCGTAAGGAATACCTTCTGCTTTTGGGGCATGGCTCTTTTTAGAGAAGACAATAAGGGAAAGGAATGCTAGTAGATATGGAAGCATGTTATAGAAGGCTTTGGAATTGATTGGATTGTTCCAACTTCCAGAGAAGGCTGTAACCATGAAATTAGATAAGGCAAAGAAAGCAGCAAAGAATAATGATGCCAAGGTGATGTTTATAGCCTTCCAGTTACCTAGAATTTCAATGGCTAATACCAAGAAGCCATAACCAAATACACCAGAAGCTAAATTCCATTCTCCTAACCTTAAACAAGAGAAGATGATAAATCCCCCAATAGAAGCAGAAGCACTTCCTATAGCAGTGGATATATATCTCATCTTATTGACATTGATTCCAACTGAATCGGCTGCAGCAGGGTTTTCGCCACACGCCCTAAGCCTTAATCCGAATCTAGTCTTGTTGATTAGGAATATTAAGATAAATATCAAGATGATTCCGATTAGGACAGTTATGTTTATATTAGAAAATGCTCCATTGAAGAAAGCAGATTTCGTATTGTAATTCATGACATTGAATGACATGGAAGTATTCATGTTTGGTTCATCTTTTGCAAGATGGATTGTATTTAGGATCAATACAATAGCGGCTGCAAGGGAATTCATCGCCGTACCGACTATAGTCTGGTCGGCCTTGAATTTGATTGATATGAACGAGAGCAAGAAAGAGAAGGCAACGCCAACTAAAATCGACATCAGCATTCCTAGTATGTATATGAAATTGACGAAGAACCAATTGTTTAATAAGGCGTTTTCTCCCATCCAGCCATATATTTGCTGAATGAATAATATGCCGGAGAAGGCACCGATTAACATCGAACCATCAAGAGAAATATTGATGATACCAGAGCATTCGCTAAACATGCCCCCAAAGGAACCAAGGGTAAATCCGACTCCAAAGACAATAAATAGGAATATTATTGAGCCCCATGTAGCAGTGGAGATATCAACATAGACATTTAGCATAGATAATAATTCCATCTTATTTGGCCTCCTTTGCTTTTCTAGAGAATAATTGTTTGAATGAAGCATCTATTGCTTCTTTGCGCTTGATGTTACTTCTTCTAATAAGAGTGATGAATAAAGCAGACAAGGAAGCAACATAGACAATAACAGCCCTAATAAGTTCCATATAATATTTGCTATATAGGATCGAGACATTAACAATCCTGGTCTGGGCTTCTGTTATGTAATTAATAAAGAAGGCTGAGAAGATGCATCCTATGGGATCAGTTTGACCAATAAGGGCAACCGAAATACCATTGAACCCATCTGCAATCATGACTCCATCAAGCGAATTATATGTGAAGGCTTTCGGAGAAGATGGATTAGAAAATACCAAATATCCGCAAATCCCGGCAATAGCACCAGAAAGAAGTAATGATAAGACTATCTTTTGGTCTTGGTTGATACCTGCATATTTAGCAGCATATTTATTTGATCCACATAATTTCATTTCAAATCCGAACTTGGTGAACTTCAAAATGAAGAAGAATATCAAACATATTACAATCGCGATTATTAATCCCCAAGTTACGCCATAGAAAGTGCTACTTTCACCAAATAGGGAAGGCATTCTGCCTTGCATTCCCATTTTGGCTAATTGGGCTTTGTTATAATAATCGATACAATTTTCTGGCAATTGCTGTCCTATTAGGGAAGTTAAGTAATAGACAATCCAGTTAAGCATGATGCCAGAAAGTACTTCATTAACATTGAATTTAGCTTTTAGTATGCCTGAAATTGCCCCAACGGCAGCTCCTCCAAGTAAGGCAACTACCATACAGGCTAGCCAATTTCCTCCATTAAAGGAAACAATAAAGGCGAGGAAGGCACCCATTGTTAATTGACCAGTAATTCCGATATTGAATAGACCAAGTTTAAAGGCAAATGAGATTGATAAACCCGCTAACATCATCGGGGTCATATTCATTAATACATGGGAAATGGAACTCTTTTTAGAGAATCCAGAAGTAATAAGGACAGATAACCCACGGAAACAGTTTTCTGGGTCTCTGATAAGCATGACTATAAATCCTGCTAGTAATCCAATTAAGACACAAATGACACTAGATGCAATTGCCTTAGTCGCTCCAAAAGAGAATAGCCATGAAACTCCTTTAGCAATCGGGACGCAGACATATCTAAGTCCCTTCCAGATATTCTTGCCTAGTTTGACAAAGAAAGGATTGAAAATATTGACGAAGAATGAACATATGGCTTTCCAAATCTTGGAAAAGAAATTCTTAATTTTATCCATTTCTATTCACCTTTCCTTTCTTGTCTTTTTGCCCCAGACATATAAAGACCAATTTCTTGGATTGTAGTTTCTTTTGGATTTAGCTCAGCGACTATCTCCCCTTCATGCATTACTAAAATCCTATCGCTAAGATTCATGACTTCATCTAATTCTAGCGATACTAGTAAGACTGCTTTTCCTTTATCTCTAGATTCGATTAATTGCTTATGGATCTTTTCAATCGCGCCAACATCAAGTCCTCTAGTAGGGGAGACGGCTAATAGTAATGGGGCACCTAAATCTAGCTGCCTTCCGATTATGGCCTTTTGCTGGTTTCCTCCTGACATTGATCTAACAATAGTTTTATAGCCAAGAGATGAACGGATATCATATTCTTCGATTAATCTATTCGCATATTCATTTATTTCTTTTTTGTTTCTTATTCCAAACATGTTGAACGGCTTTTGGAAATAACGTTGCAAAACTAAGTTATCCGCTAAAGAAAAGTCTAGGGCCAAACCATATTTATGCCTATCTTCAGGAATGTGGCTTAATCCTGCAAGGGCTCTTTTCCTAACGCTTAATTTTTCTAGATGGGCATCGATATATTCTTCTTCCTTGCCACCTTCTTTGTATTTAGGATTCTTTACATGGTGGAGGACTAATTCGCCTTGTTTGGCCTTGCATAATCCAGTTAGGGCATATATCAAATCGCTTTGTCCATTTCCTTCTATACCGGCCAGGCAAACAATTTCACCTTCCCTAATCGAGAAAGAAACATCCTTTACCGTATCTTTCCTTTTTTCGGGGTTAAAGACAGTTAAATTAGAGACGGTAAGTATTTCTTTTCCAGGCTTAGCTTCATCTTTTTCAGTTACAAGTTGGACTTCTCTTCCAACCATTAACCTAGATAATTCTTCCTTGGTTGTGTCTTTTGTAACTAGTGTATCAATGCATTTTCCTTTTCTTAGTATCGAAACCCTGTCGGATACTTCCATGATTTCATTTAATTTATGGGAAATAAACAATATGGATTTTCCTTCATTTGCTAGATTCCTTAAAGAAATCATTAAATCCGTTATTTCCTGTGGGGTCAAAACGGCAGTAGGCTCATCAAAAATCAAGATATTGGAATTACGGTATAGAATCTTTAATATCTCGACTTTTTGTTGCTCCCCGACAGACATATCATCTATTTTTTCGTCTAGGTCGATATGGAAATTGTATTTCTTGCATAATTCCTCTAGTTTTTCTCTAGCTTCTTTTGGTTTTACATAGCCAAAAAGTCCAGTTGGTTCTTCTCCAAGAATTATGTTTTCTAATGCTGAAAAAATACCTACAAGCATGAAATGTTGATGTACCATCCCGATGCCTAGGGCACAGGCTTGGTGGGGATCGGAGATAGTTACTTTTTCACCATTAAGGATAATGTCGCCAGAAGTAGGCTTATATAATCCGGATACCATTGACATCAAGGTAGACTTTCCTGCACCATTTTCACCAAGCAAAGCATGTATTTCGCCTTTTCTTAATGTAAGGGAAATATCATCATTTGCCTTGATTCCTGGAAAATATTTGCAAATATGAGAAAGTTCAAGAACGTTTTCTTCCATAAGCGACTCCTTTAGAGAAAAAAGGGGACAGGAATGCCTGCCCCCTTAGTTAATTATTTGTTGTGGTAGGTTGCAGAAACTTTGACAGTTGTTGGGGCTTTACTTGTATCGTTAGAAACAGTAACAGTTCCAGCTTTCATATCAGCGACTAGTTTTGCATAGTCTGCTTCAGTCCACTTCTTGAATCCCCAGCATCCTTTATCGCCTGTGGTGGCTTCGGTTGGGAGAGCGACTGCATCTTGGTTGATACCAAGGGTTTGGATCTTGGCAGAGTGCTTTGCATCGAATTTGTTTTTGTTGTCTTTCCAGGAAGTCAATGCTTCTTTGATGGAGGTTCCTAAACCCTTCATGGCAGAGGTAAGTAGTTTTTCTCTAGTTCCGGCTGGCTGGATAGAGGTGTCAGCGTGTTGATTAGTGTCAACACCAATCCAGCTCTTTCCATCTTTATTTGTGGCTTGGCTTAAACCAGTGGTGACTGAATTATAGACAGCACCGCCGCAAGCAAATATGGTTTCGGTTCCATTGTTATACCAGCTGGTGGCAAATTCGGTTGCTTCGGTAGTGGAAGCAAAAGCGCCAGCGTAGTAATAATCCATCTTGACTGAACCGTCTGCTAAACCAAGTTCGGTAGCAGCTTTTTCGGCTCCTTGGACATATCCATATCCATATCTTTGGACGGCTGGGACAGCCATTCCACCGATGAAGCCTAATTTGGTTAAGCCATCTTTAACGGCACCATAACCAGCAAGGAACCCGGCTTGTTCTTCTTGGTATTGGGTCATGGAGACATTGGCTCCTAATGTATATTCGGTATAGTCGTTATCGGAGTCTTGGTTAACGCAGTCAAGAGCAAGGAAGCAAACGTCTTTATATCTTTCTTGAACTTGCTTGACGACTGGTTGGAATAGATATCCAGGAAGGACAACGAATTTGGCTCCCCATTCGACAGCGGCTTCAACGGCTGCAACACGTTCGGCAGTAGTGAATTCGGCAGAAGAGGAAGTTGGCTGATAATACATTGTGTGGATGGAACCATTGCTTACAATGTTGTTCTTGACTGTTCCGCCACCATTTGCGACAGCCCAATCATTGACGGCTTCCCAAGAGGTTTGGTTGAAGTTGTGGTCGTTTAAGGTACCAGAGTCGGTAACTAGGGCAATTTTAAGAGCGTCATCATTGCCATTATCGCCGCAGGCGACAAGAGTGAGGAGTGAGGCACTAAGTAATAAAAGTGCAGATTTTTTCATACGTTTTATCCTCCTAAAGATATTTGTTAGTATGAACTAAATGGGCAAATTTATGGCAAAAAAAGTGTGTCACTACCGATGAGATATGTCACTTTCAATGTGTTTAACTTTGTCCACATTGAAATATTATAAACAAAAAATGGTATTAGGAAACTTAAAAAATGTAACTTTTTACATTATCTAGAATTTGTCGAATTTGTAAGTACTTTCTAAAGGAATTACATATTTGCCCAATGACATTTATATTTTATTCGTAAATTTCTAGATGACATTTTATTTTCCAGGCGGATAATTTAGGGGTTGAGTTTTTCCTATATAGAGGTGAACTATGATAGTAATTGGCGGAATGATTGGACTAGGTAAGACTACCCTTGCCGAGAAGCTTGGGGAGCGTCTAGGTATACCTACTTATTTTGAATCTGTAAAAGACAATAAGATACTTCCTCTTTTTTATAAGGCTACTCCAGAGGAAAATGAGAAATACCGTTATTCTTTTCTTCTTCAGTTATCTTTTTTGCAATCTAGATTAAAACAAATAAAACAAGCAAAGCTAGATAAGGAATCAATCATGGACAGAAGTATCTATGAGGATTTATATTTTGCCAAAACAATCCATGATGAAGGGCGTATATCGGATTTAGAATTAGCAATTTACCAAGAGATGTTCGAAGAACTTGTAAATGATTACCCTCCTCTTCCTTCAAAATCCCCTTCTGTTATGTTTTATCTTCATGGATCGTTTGAAACCGTACTTAATAGAATCAAAGAAAGAGGCAGGGATTTTGAACTTGATGAACCTAGCTTAAGACACCATCGTCTTATGTGGGAAGGTTATGACAAGTGGTTCCATTCCTTTTATAAATATTCTCCTGTTATTGAAGTTGACTGCAATAAAAGGGCTTGCTCCTTTAACAAAGAAGACCAGGATTGGCTAGTTGAACAACTTAGGCCGTATATAAATATAGATTAAGGGGACAATAATGGTGGTTATAGTAGGTGGAATGATTGGAATTGGAAAGACTACCACTTCCAAGATGTTAGGAAAAGAAACTGGATTAAAAGTCTATTATGAATCCGTTGAAGGCAATAAGGTCTTACCTTTGTTTTATACTTCTAGTAAAGAAGAGAAGGAAAAATATAGATATCCATTCCTTCTCCAATTAAGTTTCCTTCGTTCAAGGTTCCATGCGATTAAAGAAGCCTTGAAAAACGACAACGCGATTATGGATAGAAGTATCTATGAAGATTATTATTTTGCCAAAAAGAATTTTGAATTAGGCAACATAAATGAAATGGAAATGGATCTTTATGAAGGCTTACTAAGCGAGATGATGGATGAACTGAACTTGCTTACAAAGAAATCTCCTGATGTAATGGTTTACCTTCATGGGTCATTTGAAACGGTTTTAAATCGTATCAAGGAAAGAGGAAGGTCATTTGAACTAGATTCTGAACTGGTCTCTTATTATAAATTCCTTTATGATGGATATGATGAATGGGTTCATTCTTCATATAAGGCATCTCCTATTATTTCTATTGATGTTGATAAAAAAGATATTGTCTATAACGAATCTGATAAAAAAGAATTCCTAGAAGAATTATCTAGATATAATAAAATCAAATAGATATGAAAGAAGAACTAGATTTATCTACATATAAGAAAAGGAACCAATATTACCATTTTTCTAAGTTTCCTGATCCTTCTTTTGGATTAGATGTCGATATTGATGTTACTAACTTGATAAACATAAAAGAAGCGACCCATGTTGGCTTTTTCCCTATGTTTTTATATTGTTTGACCAAGACAATTAATTCGGTTTATGAATTACATCTAAGGGAAGAAAAAGGGCATATTTATTATTACGATGTCATCCATCCGACTTGGACTGTCCTTACTAAAGAAGATGTATATATGAATGTAGGGACTACTTTCGAAGAAGATTTTATTTCTTTTAATAAGAAAGTAGTTGAACTAAATTCTAAGACAAAGCAATTAGACCCTAGTTCTGATTTAGACATATCTAGTTTATGTAATGAACCTAATGTATTTTATGCATCTTGCCTGCCTATTTTAGACGTAATTTCATTTAGGCATCCTACTCCAAGCGGGGATCATGATAACCTTTCTATCCCAAGGATATTGTGGGGGAAGTTTATATTAAAAGAAGATAATAGATACCATTTGACATTGAACATAACTACCTCCCATTGCTTAGTAGATGGGTTTCCATTGGCTAAGGTTTTTATTAATTTAAGAGAGATTATTTCTTCTTTTAGGATTTGATTATGGATAAAGAAACTTTAAGAAAACAGATACAGGGATTCATTCCTTTTAATAAAGAAGAGGAAAAAGACAAAGAACTTATATTAAGATGCCTAGATAAAGAAGAGGATGTCTTTTCTAGGAAAAACCCATTGGTTCATTTTACCGCCTCTAGCTGGATTATTAATAAATCTAGGGATAAGGTTCTCTTGTGTTTTCATAATATCTATAATTCATGGAGCTGGCTTGGCGGACATTGCGATAACGAAATCGATTGCCTAA
>JALEUF010000005.1 GCA_022781015.1 Caryophanales bacterium | reverse complement strand
CTTTAATAAAGAAAGATAGATCTTGATGTCATTAGAATCATCATTGAAAGAATCCAATAATTTAGAGAAAGATTCCATCAAGGCTTCTTCTTGGCTAGTTAACGAGGCTAGTTCTTCATTAATAGATTTAAGTGAGGAAGAATAATCATCTTTCAATTTAGATTCTAGACTCTCTTCTTTTGAATCATTTTCCGATTTTAAAACTAATAGGGACTGCTCTAGCTCCTTCTTCTTAGAAGAGAGAAAGACCAATTCGTCTTCTAGTTCATCTAATTCTTTCTTTTCTTTCTTGCTAACTTTATTTGCCATAATTATTTATCTAATCCAAATGAAGAAAACATCTTCTTATATTCTTCTAATGTCTTATTAGCCTTCTTGTCTCTATCTTCTTTAATAGAAGCATCTACCTTGCTAACTAGTTCATCTTTAACTATTTTTACTTGTTCAGTTACTTCCTTTAATGAAGATTCATATTCTTTTATTCCATTAGAAAGAGCATCATCAGCCTTATCCATCAAGGAATTAAGCCTATCTTTATAATCTTTGCTAATTGAATTTAATTCTTTTATATCCATAAGTGCTTTCTTGATAGAGAAATTTTCTTCTAGTTTTGATAAATATTCAAGTACCCTTATTTAAAGATAAATAAATAGGAGCTTTTATTCGATATAAAACACGATGGTTAAATGTCAATTGTTTAACGATGCCTTAACCATTCATTTTGAACTTGGAACTAGGAATTATTTGTTAAAGAAATGTTCGCGGGTCCCCTCCTACTGAACTTATAAATTTAGTTTAGGCGTTAAAGATATCCTAATATCATAACTATAGATTGTAATGTTTTGAGATGTTAATTAAATGGCTTTGCTCCTCTTCAACAAAAGTAATTTTGAAGCCTAAAAAGGTGAAGCAAATCATAAATTTAGGGGTCAATTTTAATCAAAAAAATGCATATGATTAGCTTTTAAACGAATTTGCTCGATAAATTGCTGGTTTTTAACGTTTTTTAGAAAGTGATTTTCACTTTTTCCTAGGGAGTTTTTCTATGTTCGTGCACTTTTTCCTAGGGAGTTTTTGCTCGATATCAGCAAAAAAGATATATTTAATTAATGGCTGAAGCCTTGATTAAAAGAATTGCCATTTCATGCATAACAAAACCAAAAGATCGATTGATTCACGCGGCAACTATTTTGTTTTAGACATTGACAAAAGTCTAAAGGAGTCTAAAAATATATCTAAAGTCTAAACAAGTCTAAAAGAAAATCGAAAGTCTAAAGGAGTCTAAAAATGAAAACCAATCCATTTGAATTAACATTTGGCCTAAAGCCAGACAACTACATATCAAGATTGAAACAATCCGAAGAAATAATCTCTTCATTTGAAGAAGGCACGAATCATATTTTTATGATAACGGGGGTTAGAGGAACCGGAAAAACAGTTTTATTAACCCATGTCGCAGAACACTTTGAATCCAAAAATGATTGGATGGTCATAAACCTAATATCGGAAGCCGATATGTTGGATCAACTTGCTTCTAGGCTATATGATTCGAGTTTAAAACACAGGATTTTTGACAATAAGACATTTGGGTTTTCGTTCCAGGGCATATCTTTTTCTATAAGTGGGAGCAAACCAGTTACTAATGTAGTATCTTTGATTGAGATTTTGCTACAAAAGATTCAAAAGAAAAAGAAAGTATTAATATGCGTAGATGAGGCCTTAAATAACCAATATATGAAGCCTTTCGCCCAGACATTCCAACTACTTCTAAGAAATAGATATCCAATAAATTTATTGATGACTGGTCTATATCAAAATATATACGAACTCCAAAATAATGAATCATTAACATTTCTTTATAGGGCTCCAAAAATAAACCTAGAGCCTTTAAGCATTTCTTCTATCGCCGCTAAATATAAAGAAGTATTCAACGTTGATGTTGATACATCTATTAAATTAGCAAATCTAACTAAAGGCTATGCATATGCCTATCAGGTTTTAGGATACCTATTGTTTGAAAAGGGGAACGTTATTGTAGATGATGCCTTATTAGCTAGTTATGACCAATATCTACAAGAATATGTCTATATAAAAACTTTTAGAGAATTAAGCCATAACGACCAACAAGTTTTATTAGCGTTCAATTCCGATGAAAAAACAAAAGTGGAATACTTAATCAAAACTACCAAGATGAACAAAAAGGCATTTTCAGTTTATAGGGATAGATTAATAAAAAGAGGAATACTATACTCCCCTTCTTATGGATTACTTTCGCTTAAACTGCCTAGATTCTATGATTATTTAAAAGTCATTAAAGAATAAATTCACCCCAAATCTTATAACTCTTGCCTATATCTATTCTTTATATTCTCTATATGTCTTTCAATCGGAATTGAATACTTACTTTGAATATCTCTAATCTGGTCATTAATTCTTTCTACATATTCTCTTGAACGTTTTGAGTTTATAGTCATTTCTTCTATATATCTAATCGCATCAGGAAGATTATAGACTAGATTGCTATCGATATAAGAAATATCAGTATCTACAAATATAACCATTGAAGTCATTTTAGGAGGAATAGATGCAAACATATCCCTTAGATGATTAATATGCCCTTGGTTTTGGATAATTGGATTTCCAATAATCTTTTCGTATATGTTCCCGTTTTGATATTTAATGCATTTCCACCGCTCAGCATCTTTATCCCCATAAACAGTTCCAACCATGTTTTTTGTTTCTATAATGAATATTCCCCCAAGAGTAATTAGGATATGGTCGATTTGAGATGAGAATCCGTATTCATCTTCAAAACAAAAATCATTATATAAATAACCTCCATAGGTATTAACTATTTCTTCTAGGCGCTGCCCTACTATTTTTTCACCTATATCTCCATATAGTTTAGCATTACGTTCATGATTGGTAATTTCAGAGCCATAGTTAGATTTATTAACTAGAGCAATAGAAATAGCAATGATGAAAATAAAAACCAGTAGCGCAATTACAATATATAAGACAATCATAACAACTAAAAAGATAAGGCCTTTCTTGCCTAATTAGTTTAGCACATTAAGTAAAAAGCCTTATCGAATTAAATATAAGTGACGTGCGGAAGAGTTGCGGATTATGGTCGGCCTCTTGCTTCGGGTCATCATTATTAAGAGGTGAGTAGGTCCCATAGAGTTTTTGAGAATGAATCAAATACCTACTACTCATGCTGCGTATACCTACATACTTAGCCAACGCACGTCGTACAGATATGTATCTGCAGTTTTAATGAGTTTATCTTTCTCATGCCTATCAACCCTAGATAAGCGTAGGTGTCGCCTCGCCATCGTCTCTCCCTAAAGGCTATTAGACCTTTAAGGATCGTTCGAGCATGGATATTATTAAGGCTATATCAATTGCCATCGGAGTTACTATTTGACACCTCAATTTAACCAATATTATTCCTGCCTTGGATAATGGCGAATGCTTCTACCCCGGCTAGACTCTAACTAGCATATAATTATTGCTTTAACATGAGTGTTGCTCTTAAGCTACGGGAACACATATTTATATAGCGCATCAGCTAGCGCTATATATACATTCTCATAAAGAAAAAATGCAGTCAATATGCCGTCTTTAGTTACCTTTGTTTAATTATATAATGATGTATTCTTATATATATTTAGTAACTACATATAATTAAACTAAGATAAATTTTTCTCCAAATTTCACTTGAATGATATTTCTCTATAACCTAGTTCATCTGAATAACAAACATGGTCTCCATAAATTGACGTTAGCTTATCAACCGTTATTAAATCTTTCGCAACTCCAGTTTCTGAAATAATCCCCTTATTCATAAGTACAACATTCGAATCTAGAAATAATGCATGATTTGGGTTATGGGAAGAAAGAATTATGGTTTTGCCTTCTTTAGATATTTCTTTAAGCGTGGAAAGCACTTTGTTTTGGTTTTTAATATCTAGTGCAGAAGTAGGTTCATCAAGAAGGATAATTGAAGATTCTTGAACCAAAGCACACGCAATAAATACAATTTGCCTCTCCCCACCACTTACCTGTCCTATTTTTTTATCTAGTAAATAAGTAATACCAAGCCTTTCTGCTATTAGTTGCACTTTTTCCATCTCTTTTTCGCCTGGAGTTTTATAGAAAGCGAGAGTGTTTGTAGTACCAAACAATAAATAGTCATAAACAAGGATATCCCCAACGATGTATGAATGCTGAGGCACATAGGCAAAAACCTTGCTCCTTTGTTTTATTGTTAAATTAGATAAATCGGAATCTCCATAATAGATACTTCCAACCAATGGTTTTTCTAATCCTGCAAGCAATTTAAGCAAGGTTGTCTTGCCACAACCATTAAGCCCCAATAGAACATTAATCGAGGAATCTTGTATTTCTAAATTGATATCTCTCAATGTGAGTTCAGGCAGCCTCTTATCATATTTAAAGGAAAGATTATTAATCTTGACGCTCATAAATATCCCTCCTTCTAACAAAAAGAATTATGACGAATATGATTGTTCCAAATAATCCAGTTACTGCACTTAATGGAATTTCAGAATCAACAAAGCTTCTTGAGATGACATCGGTAATAACCATAAATGATCCACCTATTGTAATAGCAAGTGGGATCGTTCTTTTTGTATTATGGCCAACTAATAATCTAACTATGTGAGGAATAACTAAACCTATCCAAGAAACTGTCCCGCAAAAACATACTGAAATTGCAGTAAGTAAAGTTGCTATCCCAATAATTAAATAACGATAAAAGATATAATTAATCCCCTTTGTTTGAGCAGCCTGTCTGCCTAAAGAAACTAGATAAATCCTAAAAGAAAGAACAATAAGAGCAACCGAACATATCCCAATAACGCCAACTAAAATATATGCTTGGTTCATTGTCGCTCCTTCAAAACTCCCCATTAACCAATAAGTAATTGATGCTAATGTGGTTTGAGGATCTGCAAAATACTTAATAAATGAAAGTATAGAAGACATAAGCCCGCCAACAATAACACCCGATAAAAGCAATGTTGTCGATGAACCGTTTTTAAATAGTTTGGCAATTAATAAAGTTACACATACTGTTATTACGCCACTAATAAAAGCAAAAACGCTGATAAAAAGAGATGACAATCCAAGCACTATTGCAATAGCGGCACCAGTAGAAGCACCAGCACTAACACCAAGCAAATCAGGAGAGACCAATTTGTTTTTGAAAGTCTCTTGATATAACAAGCCGGACAAAGATAAACCTATCCCTACCATTGCAGCCATTATAGTTCTAGGCAATCTTAATCTTCCTATTATGCTTCTTTGGACTTCTACTGTTTCATCATTAGTAAATACTGCTTTAAAGAAATCGTCTATTTTTATAGGATATCTGCCAAGCATTAAGGCCGTAATAAAGAAAACAAAAAATAGGACTATTGTAATAATTAAGGCAATGATGAAGCGCCTATTGAGTTTCTTTTCCATTAAATTAATGAACCGCCTTCTACATCGAGCCCTTGTTGCATGTAAGAAACCTGCTCATCAGTCAAATTTGTCCCAAAATATTCTTTGATTGTTTCTTTTATCATAGAAGAAATGTCATATGAGAAATACTCTGGATAAATCTTATTCGCCTGGTCATAGAAGAATATAGGTGTCATGGCAGAAAGTTGTTCAAATGGAGTGAATCCATTAGGTATGGTATAAATCTTATCGTTTTTAACCGCATCCATTAGTTTATATGGTTCTGTGGTTTTCAAATCCTCAACATGCTTATTTTGATAGATTCCGCCAGCAACAAATACATCTGGATCGGCAGCAACTATTTCTTCTATGGAAGGTCTATTGGTAGTTAAAGAGGATCCGACGAAATCAAATCCCATTACTCTATAGGCGTATTCAGTAAAAGAGCCTTTATTATCGGTATATCCAATGCCTTTATCTTTATCGCCGCGAATATAGAATACTTTTTGTTTTGGCAAAGAATGCTTGCTTAATTCAGATTGGATATCGCTTATCGAAGAGGCTACTTTCTTTTCCCAGGCAGAAGCTTTAGTTTTAACTTCCTCTGTATCCCAAATCTTACTTACAAGTTTAGAAAAGAAAGTGACATAGTTATCGAATGTTGGCTTTCCATACAAAGACACATTCAAGGCAGGGATACCATGGTTTTTTAAATCATCTGCAATATATTTTTCTGGAGCAAATACCAAGTCCACTCCTCTAGATATAAATAATTCATAGCTGTTTTCATATCCATAAGAATAATGATTTTTACTTTCTGGATAAATTAATGAAGTCCATTTGTTCTTTAGTATTGGACCATATACGCCATCTATTTTATCCCCTAATCCATAGGCAACCATCAAATCATATGTCGTTCTAGATATGCAAGCTACCTTTTTTGGGTTCTTATTAATAGCAACTGTCTCTCCAAGCATATCCGTGACAGTTATTTTTTCGCTTTTGTTTCCACTAAGAGAACAACCTGTGCTAAAGGTAATAGATGTAAACGCCATCAATAATGGCAATAGAATTCTTTTGCTCATAAAAGCCCCTTTCTGGTTATAAATAATTCTAGTTCTATTTAGAAGCCGGTAATCAACATACCCGATTTTTCTAAGTAAATCGTTGAACAAATTATATAACCTTCTTAATTGTTTGGCACCCATCTTAACGCCGCTATTAAGTTTGGTGCCAATTTCTTGTATTTTTTGAAGAGTATTATTCGTAACGCGGCCACAGCAATTAATCATTATTTGGTAGGCAAGCTATGATGATTAATCCTATT
>JALEUF010000159.1 GCA_022781015.1 Caryophanales bacterium | reverse complement strand
TTACTCGAATAGATGCGACAGCTTCTTCGAATTTCCTAATATGCTGGACTTCATCAATGAAAATATAATATTTTTCTTTATCGTTTATTAATTTATCTATTTTTTTCTCTATTTTCTTTCTAGTAGTCAATCCTTCTCCTGACTTACCTTCTAAATCAAAAACGATGATGTGATCTTCAGATATACCTAACGCTTTAATTTCAGCAATAATCTGTAGCAATAACTCTGATTTGCCACATCTTCTAACTCCGGTTATAGCCTTAATGTATTTAGAATGATAAAAAGGCCTGATTCTAGCTAAATAGTTTTCCCTAATAATTATATTATCCATAATTTGAATATATCAAAAACTCGTTGGAATTTCATTAATTTTTTAAAGATTCCAACGCATTTTGATATGTTTAAAAAGAAAACAGCCCGTAAAGGATATTTTCAATAATTCAAGAATTTAATTACTTTCTTTCAATCCACTTAATTTCGTGAGGGGCTAAGCTAAATTCAGTTTTATTCCCATCTATATCAAAGAATGTGGTCTTTTCTTCTTTATCTAGGTTATTCAATAAAGAATATGAATTGCTAGAAGAATAATAATAACAATCAATATTTGGATTACTAGATAAAGCCTTTTGGTAACTATTCTCTTTTTTAGATGCCCAAAGAAGGCTCTTATATATAAGCCTAAAAGCTTCAAATGAATCTAATAGGCCAGAGATATATACTGCCCTACCTTTATTATATGTATTGACTGAGAAATCAACATTCCCTCCTTGAAGGGTATTTTGAGTAGGATCATTTTCATTAATCGAGCAAGATAATATAGTCGCCCCAATTGGATAAACCATTTCCCTAGAAGAAACAAATTTGACCTTAGATAAATCTAAATCAGAAATTATCCAGTGATTAGAATCGATTTTATCAAATACCTTATTCTTGCAATAGGTAAATCCTCTTTCTTTTTCTATTCCAAAAATATCTCCTAACTGGATATACTTGCCTTCGTAGAAATATCCGCTAGGACTACCAATTCCAATTAGTCCCCCACCGTTATAGACATATTCCCTAATCTTGGTTAATAAGATTTCGTTCTTCCAATAATAATCGCCTTGGAAAGAAGAACCTTCTAGGCCTGTATTAACTAATACATCATATTTGGATATATCTATAT
Organism: Caryophanales bacterium; assembly: GCA_022781015.1. Taxonomy (GTDB): domain Bacteria; phylum Bacillota_I; class Bacilli_A; order RFN20; family CAG-826; genus Alloenteromonas. The sequence goes on along the minus strand of JALEUF010000159.1, from coordinate 2,627 downwards.
TTCCGTTAATGATGTCATCAAAGGAGATGAATTCAACATCTACAGGTTGTCCACATATTGCATTAAAGAAGGTCCCATATCCTTTTGTTTCCATCTTTGTATCGTCAGTAAAATTGCCATTGAACATCCAGCTATTTTGTCTTCCCCAATAACTCATGACTCCAACTTTAACGAAATTAAAGGAACCAGACTTATCTACATGCGACTTGATTAGACGGAATTCATCGCATACTTGTTTGGCTAACTTTTGGAAATTAGGATAAGAATCCACAAGCTTTAGATATCCACCGAATCCAATACGGTCGATGCATTTTTTTAATAATACCCTTCTCTCGCTTAGATAATTCTTATTTAAATAAGCACATCCTAATTCATCGCTAGGACATTCATTAGGAAAGAAATATGGATTTAATCTGCCTTCGGTATATTTAATCCCGGTCATGTCGGTTAATAAACGGATATAAGGTCCACTATGAGGGGCACCAACAACTGCATCAAGTCCAATCGAAGCAAAATAAGGATTATATGGTTCGGTTCCGATTCTATGATCCCCATCAAACATCATGGCCTTCTTATTATATTTATGGACTATATCAACAAATAATTTAGCCCAGCCACAGCATTTCCTTTGGACCATATCGATATAACATCTAGTTTTCTTGCTAGGTATTTGATATCTAGATGCATATGTTCCTGAAGTAACTAAATCTTCTAAAGTTATTTCTTCTCCATATTCTTTTTTAAATTCATTAAACATCATTGGAGATGCGCTCATCGCATAGGTATGCCAATCCCAGATAGATTGATGTAAGCCATCTTTATAAACCATAAAGAAGTTATAGAAAAATGTCGTAAAACGTACGACAGTGATATCAGGATTAGATTTACACCACTGCTCCATTCTATCTAACATATGCTTTAAAGCTTCTGGATAGATTGGATCTATATCAATATCGATAGGAACGTCTTTCCAGTTATTTGAATGGTAATTATATATTTGGACTGGATCCCATAAATTTTTAGCAAAGAAGCTAACCGTATATTCATGGAATGGGATAGCTTTATTTATCCTAACGATATTATTTCCGATATAATCATAATCATTAACTAGTTCCCCAGTCGTACGGTCAAATACCTGCATATAATCTAATGCATCGACATTTACTTCTAATGATTTCTTGAAGATATTTTCTAATAAATCAATATCTAGGGTTTTTGAAGTTGCTAGTTTCCTATCGGTAATTAAAGCAACGTTTTGAAGATATTCAGGATGGCTTTTCGCATATTCATGGTCTTCCCTAATTATGAAATAGGCTTTATATACTTCGCAGCCAAATAAACTCTTTGCATTCTTAGGAAGAGAAACTCCATCGCAATCCCTAACGGCATCTGCTCCCCATAGGTCAATATATTTTTTAGTACCTTCAATAAAATTAGAATCGGTTGGAATTGTTACAAAGCCTTTATTTTTCATATATTACTTAATCCTTTTTTGAGTTTTTGAATCAAAGAACAATAGTTTATCTAAATTAAAGCAAATCTCTGCCTCATCAATAGGAGATACCTTGCTATCACTAGGAATCTTCATGATGATTTCGCGCTCATCAATTTAAAATAAACCGCAAGTTCAAATCCTAATAATTCTATAAAATCGCACCTCAATTTAAAAGACTCGCTCTTGTTTTTAATGGTTTCTTTTAGCTAAATAACTATTTTCTTAAAAGTATTGAAAATAATGGCAATTTCTATAATGCAAGCAAATTAGAATATGCGTTAGTTTTAAAAGAAACCGGCTTCTATACAGTCTCACAGATTAGAGAGATAGTAAATATAGAAAATAAATCATATTTCTATAAATTATTAAAGAAACATTCAAATTATAAATAAGAGGAAAATCGTTCCATTGCCTTCCGTGCAAATCTATGACGATAGTTTTTTCTTATCTTTATTAACTATGACCGATTGTTCATAAATGTAATCAGAAAGCTCCTTAAAGACCCTAAATCCATATAAGAACAAATAAAAATGAAATGTTCTAACACTGTTGAATATTGAAGCATATACCCATCGGAATCCATAGAAGTCTTAATATTTTATTTTTATAAAATGCCGATAAACACTATATTTTTAAGGCAATATTTTCGCAAATGTGAAAAACGGCATTAAAAAAGGTGGCGGAAATGTGAAAATCTAATTGAAAATAGGTGGCGGAAATGTGAAAATTAGCATAGAAAAATGTGACGGAAATGTGAAAGGTGTTATAAACATGGAAAAACCAGAAATTGAATTCAAAAGAAAGATCTACGAAAAGATGATCGAATGGAAACAAAAAAGAACGCCTGATTACGCACTATTTTTAAAAGGGCCAAGACGTGTAGGAAAATCTACATTAGCCTCTAAATTAGGTAGAGAACAATATAAATCATTTATTGAAATCAGGTTTGACAAAGCACCTGAAGAAATTAAAAACCTTTTCGTTAACTCGCTAGAAGATCTCGATGACATGTTCGAAAAAATACAAATCCATTATAAGACTAAACTATATCGTCGCGAGTCTCTTATTATTCTTGACGAGATCCAACTATTCCCAGAAGCAAGGCAAGCCCTCAAAACCCTTTTGGAAGACA
>JALEUF010000096.1 GCA_022781015.1 Caryophanales bacterium | reverse complement strand
AAGATATGAAAAAAGGTATATTAAGTTTAGCGTTTATTCCCCTGCTTCTTTTGTCTTCTTGTGGCGAAGTCGATACAAATAGTGATGTTTGTTCTCCAACTGAATTAACTTCTTCTTTTCCTCGCGAAACGTATGATAATTCCTATGGAAAAGATAGGATTCCAGATTATTGGGATTCTTATGGTTGCGGCGATCCTTTTGTTTATAGATACGACGGGATGTATTACCTAATTGTTTCCACTAAATCTATGGAAACAGGCGTCATGGGATGGAAGTCAAAAGACATGCTTGCTTGGGAAAAAGTACAGGCTGAAGGACTTCCTGAAGGATATGTTTCAGTTGATGAATCTACTTTTACAGCATATGCCCCAGAAGTCATCTATAAAGATGGCTGGTTCTATATGTGTGAATCAAAAAGAGGCCAAGGTCATTATATATTGCGTTCGCGTTCCCCTGAGGGTCCATTTGTTAAATACATTGACAATTTTGGTGAAAGAATTGATGGTGCTTTTTTCCTAGACGATGACGAAACTTTATATTTCCTTAGGGCTAATAACGACGGAATCAGAATTAACAAAATGGATGATGATTTAAATATCATCGGAAAAGTTAATTTGGAGAATACAATGATCGGTGGATGGACTGAAGGTCCAGGTTTAATTAAGAAAGATGGTTTCTATTATTTAACATTTACGGGAACCGCAGTCACTTCTCCTGGATATAGAGTCGCCTATTCATATTTTGATTCAAATGTAACTGATAAAGCTATGTTCCGTAGGGGCGCGTTCCAATATGGATCTTGTATTTTGCTTAATACATCTAGCGAATATAACGGATTAGGACATAGTGCTTCCGTATTAGGCCCAAACATGGATTCCTACTACATGGTCTATCACGATTTAATTAGTTTAAACGGACCATATAGGCGTTTTAACATGGCTAGGATGTTGTTTAATGGATCTGAATTAGGTGTTAATCATCCTGAAAAGAAAGATAATCTAGTTCCTCAGATGCCTGACTTCTCTTCCTATAATAAAGAAGGGTTTGATTTAGAGAATGGCTTTGTTCTTTCTAATAAGCCTACCTCCAGTTATTTTACCGTTGAATTCAATACAAGAGGCGAAGGAAAGAAGATGGTTTTGTCTTATTCTTCTCCAACTGATTATGCTTATGTAATTAATAATTCTAATAAGATAAGTTTGCATCAAGTTAGTAATGGAAATGATAAGGTTTTAGCCTCTTCTACGTTAAATAAACAATATGATTACGACTATTTGCATTCATATCGTATTCAATATAAAGATTCAAGATTTGCGCTTTATTTTGATTCGATGAAGAAGATTGATGTTACATTAGACACAGCTTTAAAAGAAGGCAAAATCGGTTATGAAGAAGGAAGCGATTATTCATTTACTGCATTTACGAATGACGCCTTTGATTCAAGCGAGAAAAGAGACTGGAAGCAAGATAAATTCTATGCCTCTGAATATGATGAAGAAAAATCAACTTTCAAATCTAGTTTAGTAAGAATTGAAAAGAGTGAAGCCGGGAACGGGGTCGATGGATCTAAAGCCGTTAGACTTAATAAAGGCGAAAGAGCTTCTTATAGAGTTTATCTAAATGAAGACAGCAATTATGGAATCGATCTAACTGTTCCTTATACATCCATGGGTAAATACATTGGTATAAGGTTAGATAATGGAAAAACCTATAAGTGTAAGATTCCTTCATATAGTTCTTTGGATGACGTTATTAAGGTTAATATTGGTCAAATAGAAGGAAGTAAAGGAACCCACTATCTCACCTTCTATGGTCTTGAAGACGATGTCGAATTCATCAATGGCGAATTTTATAAGACTACAAATAATAAATTGACATTTGAGAATGATTTGAAATCATTTGTTACTCATGGTGTTAATTATGTAAATATGTGGAAGATAAAATATGATGGTCATTATGCCTTAAGTGGCAATAGACAACTTTTATATATTGGCGATTCTACAATGAGAGATTATGAAGTCGAAGTCGATATGACTCTTGATGGAGAAACGCAGGCTACAAGTGCCGGAATATTGCTTAGGGGTTCAAATGCTGCCTTTGCTAGCTCTGATAGCGATGACTCAATTCAAGGCTTCTATTGTGGGTTAGGGAATTCGAACGTGTCTATTAAGGAATGCAATTATGGCGATACCCTTTCCGGGCCTAGTGACGCTGGAATCAACTTGTTTCCAAGTGGGGAAAAGATACATCTTAAAGCAGTCGCGAAAGGCAACAATATCTCTTTATATATTAATGGTGAGTTATCTTTGACTTATCTAAGTTTAACTGGTCCAACCCATGGCCCTGCCGCTTTATATACTTGCGGAGCTGCTGCAGTATATCAAAACTTGAAGGTTACAATTATATAACCGCACTACATTTCCTCCTTTATAGGCCTTGCTTGCATGGTCTATTTTAATTTCCAATAGCCTTCCTTTTTGCTGCCTATGCGTTTTATGATTTCACTAGAGACAAGTTTATTAATTGAACGCTGAATAGTTATTGTAGACAAAGAAAGTGCGCTAGAAGCGTTAGAAATGCTATTTAGAGTGTCGTTCTGTATAAAATAATCTAATAATGCTTTATCGGCCTTTGTAAGCTTCAAATTGCCTATTTTCTCATTTAACTTCTTTTCTTTTTCGTTTTGATCTTGACTTCTTCTTTTTATTATGAAGGAAAAGTAACCGTTCTCATTTTTAACTGAATATGAAATTCCCACTTCTTTTAAAGCGTCTAAAATTATCTTAAATCCACCTCCTAGATCTTTAATTTCTCCCGATAAATACATAATTATCGCGATTAATGGGTTTCTTGGTTGAGTTCCTAATGTTTCTTTATAAAAATCATTTACGGAAAAAGAAGAAGGCATTTCCCCCGGGTTTGAAATGCTT
>JALEUF010000056.1 GCA_022781015.1 Caryophanales bacterium | reverse complement strand
GCAGCAAAGAGTAGCCCTTGCTAGGGCGCTTTGCCAACAACCTCAACTAATTTTGGCAGATGAACCAGTTGCTTCTCTTGATCCTATAACAACTTTATCGGTAATGGATGATTTTAAGCGAATCAACCAAGAAGAAGGCATAACTATAATTGCTAATATGCATCACGTCGACTTGGCTATTAAATATGCGACAAGGATAATCGGCATCAAAGCTGGGGAAATTGTTTTTGACGGTCCAAAAGAAGAAGTAACAGACGATGTACTTCTAAAGATTTATGGACGTGCTTTAAAACGTGAAGAGAAACTCGGGGTGGAAGATCATGAAAAAGAAGCAAAATAATTCTTCTAAAACTCCATTATCAACTTATTTTGCTTCCCCTAAATTCGATAAAGTCAGGGCTTTTTTCCATAAAGTTAGGTATAAGCAAGTAAGAGTTACCTTTGATAATGGCAAAGAAGATAAGATAATCGAAAAGAAAAGGCCGTTAGGGGTTTATATAGCCATTGTCGCTATTGTTGCTTTATTTATCCTTTGTGCATCTTTTACCAGGTTAGATTCAACCGTAAGAATTAGATGGGATAAGATTCCTGAAATCGTATCGCAGCTATTCACTCCTTCTAAATGGAGTTTAAAAACCAAAGATGCCTGGTGGGACTATTTATTTAATGTTGCCTGCAAACGTATTTGGGAAACTGTGCAGATGGTATTTATCGCAACTGTATTAGGCACTTTATTAGCAGTTCCATTTTATTTGCTAGCATCAAATAATGTCACTAAAAATAAACCAGTAAATATAGTTGTCAGGGTAATTATCAATATTATTAGGACTATCCCGACATTCGTTTTAGCAATTATTGGGGCTATATTCTATGGATATAACAATACGGCCGGTATCTTTGCCATGACTATATTCACCTTCGGGATTATCTTCAAATTAATGTATGAATATATCGAAACCCAAGATATGAATCCATTTGAAGTATGCATTTCTAATGGGGCGAATAGACTAGAGGCTTATTGGAACGGACTCCATCCAAGTGTCTATCCAATGTTTATGTCTAATTTTGTCTATACATTCGAGATTAATATCCGTGCCTCAGTTGTCTTAGGCTTTGTCGGGGCAGGTGGAATCGGACAGCTTCTTTCTGATGCGACAAGTGCCACCCAATGGGATAAAGTAGGAGCAATATTAGTTCCACTATTTATCGTAGTATTCGTCTTGCAACTAGTCTCTAATTATCTAAGAAGGAGGGTAATTCAATGAAAAGTATTGAAAAAGAAGCATATGGTGCCCTTCCTTGGTATAAAAAAGTTTTCCATAAGGTAATTCATCATTTTACTAGCGTTGAGGATGCATATTCTTGTAGGCCTAAGAAGTGGATTTATAATTTAGTTTTCTTCGGGGTTATTGTTGCTGTTTTGCTTTGGTTTAGCCTTGACTGCGGGACTTTTGAGCATTTCAAGAATCCTAACTGGGCAAAACTTGGCAAGATGATGGAAGGATTTATCCATCCTGATTTTGATTATATGTTCGGGGCTAATCCGAATTCCTTATTTGATTTTACCGATTCTGTCGTCTATCAAATAATCGAGACTTTCGCGATTGCCTTTGTCGGGACTACAGTTGCATCTCTTTTATCTATTCCATTTGGCTTTCTTGCTTCAAAGATGATTGTAGGGAAATGGTCAATAATATCTGAAGTTATTCTCATTACTATCCGTACATTCCCTGAAATCCTATTAGGATTGATATTGATTCAAGTATTTGGCTTTGGGGCTTTTACTGGTGTCATGGTACTTTCCATCCATTCGATCGGAATGATTGGAAAGATGTATGCCGAGCAACTTGATATGATTTCAAAAGAACCGTTGGAGGCTCTTGATGCAGTTGGGGCGACTGCCTTTACTAGAATCCAATTAGGAGTAGTTCCACAGGTTGCACCTAATTTCCTTTCCGTAATCCTATATAGATTCGATTTAAATGTCAGGACTGCTTCTTTGCTTGGCTTAGTTGGGGCAGGGGGAGTTGGCTATCCAATTTCAATTTATTCTTCAGGTGAGAATTGGTCCCAATTGGCTGCAGTTTTATATGGAGTCATATTCCTAGTAATCGTGATAGATTTGATTTCTAGCGCCTTAAGGAAAAAACTTCTTTGATATGAATACTTTGGTATTGCTTTCTGGAGTTGCAGGGAGTGGCAAATCTAGTTTTGCTAAAGAATATTTTAAGGATGCCAAAGTCATTTCTAGCGATGAAATCCGTTATTCTTTGACTTCTTCTTATCACATCTTGCTTAAAGATATGAATATTGTCTATGACAAGATGATAGAAGAAACAAACGATTTATTTGAATCTAATAAAGATATAACAATTGTCTTGGATTCGACTTTCCTTGATGATTCTAGACGGGAATATTTTCTTTCTAGAATCAAAGGACAAGATAAGACGATCCTTATAATGTTAAGAGTTCCTCTAGAAGAAATAATTAGAAGGAATAAGAATAGGAAAGAAGATAAGGTTGTTCCTGAACAAGTAATTAGAGAAATGTATTCTAGGTTTAGCTATCCTAAGCAAGAAAACATCTCCCATTATGACGAGATTAAGGAATATAATTGGTGATATGGAATTATTATTTTTAGGTAACGGAGATGCCTTTAATTACATTAACGGCAATAACTCATCATTTTTTATTAAAGACAAAACATTATTTCTTTTTGATGTAGGGCAAGCTATTTTCCAAAAAGCCATATATCTTAAGTTATTTGACAATATCGATAACATCGTTATTTTTATTACCCATCTCCATCTAGATCATATAGGTTCTTTAGGTGAAGCGATTTGCTTTGTTAAGGTTTTTAATAAAGATAAGAAATTAACAATAGTCTATCCTCATAAGGATAAGTTAATCGATGCCGTCAAACTATATCCATTAAATGAAGAGGATATTATTTCTTCCTTAGACGGGAATATATTCGGGATCAATTTCCATTTGGAACCAGCCATCCATATCGAAAATAGCTATTCCTATTTTATTGATGATGGGGTTACTAATTTCTATTATTCGGGGGATAATTCGATTTTGAATCAAAATGCCTTGAGGTTATTAAAGGAAAATAAACTTGATTATCTTTATGTTGATGTTGCCGTAGCTCAATCTAACTTCCATTTAGGTTATACAGAATTAAAAGGATTTATCGAGCCAAAATTAAGAAACAAGGTCTATATCATGCATATGAATTCTTCTTTTGATATTGGTAAAGCCAAAGAAGATGGATTTAACATTGCTAAGCTTTATAAATAAATAAGTAAGTATTAAAGAAAATAGATATATTTGATAGATACGAAATATTTATAGTTTTAAAACCATTGTTTTTATTTTTATAAACTGGACTTTATCACTTATATATAATTAAATTTCATAGTTTATCATCTACTATTTTGTTTTTGTTCCTAGTAGAATAAGTCCTATGAATAAAAATAAAATTATTGCCCTAGGCATGCTTGGCCTTCTATGTTTCTCTTGTTCAGCGAATAAGACCTATCCTTTGGAAGATTATATCAAGACAATTGAATTCGGCTCCAAGTCTAGCCTAAATATCCTTCAACTCGCGGATATACATTTTTCCTTTGCAACCGATAAAGAAGAACAAAGGGAATACCTCCAAACATTAATTAAGAAATCTGAAGCCGACATAGTTATCATGACCGGCGACCAGGTTTTATCTGCCAACGCAAGTAGCTACACATCTTTATTAGATATTATCGAAGAATCTAGTTGTTCCTATTTCGCCTTTGTCTATGGAAACCATGATGAACAAGGCTTCTTTGATAAACTCTTTCCAATCAGGGAAGGCCTAAAAAGGAGCAAATGCCTCAATACCTATCTAGATGATGATTTATTCGGGGATACTAATTTTGTAATCAATATTAAAGATGGTGCTAAATTAGCCTGGCAACTTTATTGCCTTGATTCAGGCTCCCTTAATCCTGGAAGCTTTAAAATCCCATATGATGTAATTCATGATGAACAGATTAGCTGGTATGAAAACCAAGTAAAGCTAGCCCAGCAATCTAACCCAAATTCCAAATCATTATGTTATTTCCATATTCCTTTATGGGAATTCGAATATGCCTATAGACATGCTTATGGAAAAGCAGATGAGTCTACTCCAGGAAAAATAAGGAATTTCTCTGGCACGATGAATGAATATCCTTATGAAGTAGAAGGACTAGGAACTACACAGGTATTCGCAGGTTATAAAAGGACTAGCTTCTTTGAAGTAGCGGAGAAACTAGGCTCAACAAAAGCTATTTCGGTTGGCCATGACCATAAGAATAATTTCTGCGCCGAATATTATCTAGACGAATCCAAAAAAGATGATCCAATCGCACTTTGCTATGGACTTAAGTCGGGAAACGGCCTCTCTTATAGAGATGATATGCAAGGAGGCAACCTTATTAAAATAAATAAGGATGGAACCTATTCGATGCATAGGGCTAACCTAGATTATTCATTAAATTATTCATTGGAGGCTTTGTTCTAAATGAAAAAATACGATTATATCTATAAATTAATAGATGCCTTGTTGCTAACTTTCTCAGGACTACCTATATTTTTCATTGGATGGTTCTTTATTCAGGATGTTGGTTCTAGTTTGGTATTCCTTCCTACATTCTTACCTTTATATTTATCTTGCATTGGCCTTTTCTATTTTTACCACGCCTATCATTTTTGTTTCTTCTATCAAAATAGGGATAGGCAAAAACTAGCTTTGAAAGGTAATGGACTAGCATTATCTATCCTAGGATTTATTATTGTCTTATTAGATGTAATATTCCTAAGTAACGGGACTTATAAAGGATTTATCATTGACCGTGCGACTGCAATTTATCCTCTTGATTCATTCTTACTAGGTTTCTTATTTTGCATCGTAGGCGGTTTATATTCCTATTTTGGATTTAGGAAGAAGGAATTCGAATATGGATTAAAAGTAGGGGATAGCCACGTAATATTTGCTATTTTAAGCACTATATTTTCCCTTTTTGCATCTTTCTTCCTTGGGGATTTCTTGATCTCTTTTGTCAATTTCGATAGGAGTTTCGATAATTTCTTCTGCTGTTTAAGTGTCTATCTATTATTCGCATTTATTCCGTTCCTAAAGATTTTCTTTGTTTGTTACAACGAAGAAAAAGAAGGGATTGAACGCATAAAGAAAGGAAAGAAGACTTCCTTTATATTCTCTCTTATTGGGTTGTTTCTAGTTGCCTATTTCTTAATTGTCTTCTCAATTAAACCAACATTTTTGTCTTTATCCATGGTGGGTAATTTCCCATTGCTATTTATGACTTCTAAGATGATTGGACCTCTTATTTTGTGTCTTTTGGCAATCTTGGTTCCATTAGGAAGCTATATTTATTATTTCATTATCGATTATAAAAATAACCTTGTCTTGGCTAAGGAAGAATAAACCAGGTTAAGAAGTATATAAGCCTCGTTAATTCGGGGTTTTTGTTATTTTTTATTAAACTAAAAATAATTTATCTATTTATTAGGTTTTTTCTTCTTTTAGGCTTAACAAAGAAGTTTGGATTATGTTACAATAATTCCGCTGGAAATCCCGTAGAGGTTCCGCTATTTCAAATATTTTGGAGTGGCATTGCCACTCTTTCTCTTATTAAGGAGGTGTAAATGGAAGATATTGCAAATAAAATCGCTTCAATTATTGAAAAGCCACTAACTGAATTAGGCTATTCCCTGTATGAAATTAAATTCAATTATTCAAAACCTTTATCTAGCTTATCGATATCTGTTGATAGAGTTAAGCCGATTAGCCTTGATGAAATAGTTGAAGTTTCTGATTTGATTTCTTCTCTCCTAGACAAAGAAGATCCAATCGAAGGGGCTTATAACCTTGATGTTTCTTCTGCTGGGGCAGAAAAGAAAATAAGATTAGAGGATCTAGACGAATATACTTCTTCTTATCTAAATATCCATTTGTCCCATCCATATAAAGGAGAGAACATTTTGGAAGGAACTTTAGTTGATATAAATCAAGAAAACGCCACTATGGAATTTAGAGTAAAGGGGAAATTAAGCAAAGCAACTTTCCCAAGGAAAGATATTGATAAGGCTAGGTTAGCCATTAAATTTTGATTAATAAAATAGGAATATAAAAATGAAAAAGAAAACTGAAGAAAAAATTAGCTTCGTCGATGCCCTTAGAGGTGTTGCAGATTCCAAAGGACTTAGCGATGAAGAAGTAGTCCACGCTTTGGAAGAGGCCATAGTAAGAGCCTACATCAAGTATTTAGGTGGATGGGAAGACACAAATGTCGTTTGCCATGTTGACCCAATTACTGGACATGTTGACCTTGCCCAAGTCAAGAAAGTAGTAGACGAAGTCAAAGATGACTATGTCGAAATCTCTACTGAAGAAGCAAATGAAGGATTAAAGAGCCCGAAATATGCTGCCGGAGATGATTATTATGTAGTTTGCCCAGTGGAAGATATCTCTAAAGTTACAACTAATGCCATCAAGAATAACTTCCGCCAAAAACTAGCAGAAGCCGAACGTGGTGCTTTGTATAAGATATATAAGGATAAAGTTGGAGAGATGCTTGTTGGTACAGTCGAGAAGACTGATGATAAATCCGTCACCGTCTCAATCGGTACTACTTTTGTCGAATTAAGCAAGAAAGAACTTATTGGAAATGAAATCTTCCGTATTGGGGACCAAATAAAGGTATATATCCAAGAAGTCAAATCCGCTAACCCAATCGATGGCAAGCCATCTAGGGGACCTCAAATCGAAGCTACCCGTTCTAGCGAAGGATTCTTGAAGAAATTATTCGAAGAAGAAATCCATGAAATATATGATGGAACCGTAGTTATCAAGGCTATTGCTAGACAAGCCGGTATCCGCTCCAAAGTTGCAGTTGCCTCTACTAAAGCCGATGTCGATGCGACTGGGGCTTGCATTGGACAAGGTGGATCTAGAATCCAAAAGATTGTCCAACAATTAGGAAATGGATCTTCTAAGGAAAAGATTGATATAGTCAATTACTCCTATGTCCCCGGTTTCTTTATAATTGAAGCCTGCCGTCCAGCCGAAGTCATTGGACTTAATCTAGATGAAGAAAATAAAGAAGCTGATGTCATCATTAAAGATGGCACACTTCCTGTTAGCTACGGCAAGAAGATGGCTAATTTATTCCTAGCATCCAAACTTACCGGTTATAAGCTTAATATGATTGAAGAATCCAAGGCCAAGATGGACGAAATCGAATATTTGACCTATGAAGAATGGCAAAAGCTTGACGAAGAAGATAAGCGTCAAAAAGAAAAGCAAGCCTTCATAAAAGAACAAGAAGAAAAAGCCCTTGAGCAAGCTAGAAAAGAAGAAGAGGCAAGGAAGGCTAAAGAAGAAGCCGAACGCCTTGAAAAAGAAAAAGCCCTTGAAGAAGCCAAAAAGCAAGAAGAGGAAAATCAAGTTAAGGCCAAGGAAAAAGAAGTTGCCCCAACTCCAAAAGTTGCCCCTAAAGCTAGTGCAACTCCAGATATGTTCCCTCTTGAAGCCACTAACCCAGCTAAGGCTGCCCTAGAACAAGTCAAGGCCCAAAAAGCCCTTGAAGAAGAAGCTAGTAAAGTCAAGGAAGAAGAAACTGTCACTCCAGTTAAGAAAGAACCAGTTGCTAAGGAAACTATCGAAGTCAAGACTACAACTTCTCTTGATGACCTTGAAAAGGAACTTGAATCCGCCAAGGAAAAGAAGACCAAGTCCGGCTCTAAACTAAAACGTCCACGCAAGATTACTGAAGAAGAAGTCAAGCGTGAAGTAACTAAGCCAGCAGTCCAGGCAGTCCCTGTCTATACTGACGAAGAACTCTCTGCCATTGAAGAAGAAGAGAGCAACTTGGATTACGATGATATCGACGAAAGCGATATCGATGACGAATATAGCGAATACGACCAATATTACGATGACGATGGGAAATAAGGTTTCTATCCGTACTGATGTAATTTCTAGGCAGCAATTCGATAAAACTACATTGTTACGCCTAATTAAAATTGATGGATATCTCTATCCCGATTTAGACCAAACTAGATTGGGTAGAGGTATCTACCTTGTTAAAGATAAGGAAAAGATTAAGAAATTCCTTGAATCCAAGTCGAATAGATTTGGATTAATAAGCGAGGAATTAAAAGAATATCTAGAAAAATGAACAAGAAAGAGCTAATAGGATTCATAGGATTACTAAATAGGGGAGGCAAATTGCTTTTTGGCGAAGCTAGTTACCATTCTCCCAAGACCAAATTGCTTCTATTAGCAACTGATTGCTCATCAAATACTAGAAAGAAGGCGCTTAGCTATGCTTCTAAATTCAATATTGAGGTATTAGAGGCATTTAGCAAAGCTAATCTAGGCGAAGCACTTGGTTATGAAGAGATATCCCTAATTGGGATAACTGATAAGAAATCAAGTCTTGCCCTAAAGAAGAAAATGGATTTAAAAGGAGACAAAAATGAACAAAAAGAATAATTACCAATCAAAGAAAAATAATGGCCCAGTAAATAATAGAATGAGCAATTTCTCTCCTTCTAAATCAAAAGGGAGAAACGAATATGCCAAAGTCAATGGTGGCGTATTTGTCTATTCTAAGCCTATAACACTAGGCGAATTGTCAAAGGCTATAAATATACCTGCCACCGATATTATCAAGTATCTTTTCATGCAGAATAAGGCATTTACCATCAATTCGACTCTTGATGATGATTCCATAGGCGAAATTTGTCTTGAATTCGGTTATGACTTCAAAAAGGAAAAAGTCGTTGATGAAACTAATTTTGAAGAACTTGATATAGTAGATGATCCAAAAGATTTAAAAGAACGCCCTCCAGTAGTTACTATCATGGGCCACGTCGACCATGGCAAGACT
>JALEUF010000044.1 GCA_022781015.1 Caryophanales bacterium | reverse complement strand
ATAAACAACGCCATACACCAACCCTAAAATTGGGACAGCCAAGAAGGGTTTGATAAGGTTCTTTTCCTTAAATTTGATATAAAGAATTATCATTGCTATGCCAAAAAGTACACCAATAGCAGGATAAACACAGGACCAAATAAGGAAGGAACGATCACTTTCAACAGTGCTTAAAATCATAAATTACTCCTTATAAATAAGTCGGAACATCGTGATTAGGTCTCGGGCAGCATCAAGAGAGATTTTTTCGTCCATGGCCATGGTTTTTATATACGCTACAAAAGGCGATTCCTTGTTATCCACCATTCGAATCTTTTCGATTATTTTATCTGCACGAATTCGAATCGTAGGATAAGAAACCCCATATTGCGATGCAAGATCTTTTAATGATCCTGAGCAAAGGATGAATTGATGGAGGAATTCCAAGTCATCATCTGTTAATACTTCTAGCCACTTCTGGTCCATGGCTATAGTATATGCATATACTTTAATTTTGTTAAGTTTTTTTTAATTTTGTTAAAGTCGATGTTCAATTTATTAAAGAAAAACCCTGATTTTACTTCAGGGCCATGATTTCTAATTGGTGGACCTTGTCGGGATCGAACCGATGACCTCCTCCATGCCATGGAGGCGCTCTCCCAGCTGAGCTAAAGGCCCACATCACGTTTTGCAACGCGAGTAGTATAATAGTATCTCTAACTAGACTTGTCAAACAAAAAATGCGGGAAGTCGTCTATATACGGCCTCCCGCAAGCTACCTATATAAGGTGAGATTCCTCTAAAAGCTTCTCAACCTCGGTATTTTTTACTAATTTCAAAACCTTTTTAAGTGCTACTTTTTCAATTGCACTCATCTTGGCTTCGGTAATCTTTTTTCTATCAAGAGCATAATAGGTTGCCCTTAATAATTCCCTAACATCGTATCTAGAACCCCAAACTTCTGGGACACCTCTATCGATATTAAGCAAGGTATAGACAGCTTCCATACCAGTACGCATAGAATATTCGGTCGTGAATATTGTATCGTGCTTGACTTCCGCGAATTGTCCAAGGAAAGCGAAGTTAACCGCACCATGAGGAACTACATATGGACGGTCCCCTTCTCCACGTGGTAGGAAGAAAGCATCAATATAAGGCATATAGGCCGTAGTAGTATTGCAATGATTCTTGGCTAAATCTTCAATCTTTTCTTCTGGAACTCCAATTAGATACATCCATTCCATTGCGACTTCTATGCCGGTGCAATCCTTCATGGCTTTCTTTACATAATTGCCGACTTTATCAGTATGCAATGAATAGAACCATACTAGGGTCTTATCTTTTGGTTGATCCTTGAATTGACCTTGTCTATTTATAGTCCAGGAGCATCTCCAGTTATTCCATGAATCCTTAGCAGTGACAATCCCGCCAGTAACGACTTTGCCTGAATGAGGGTCTCTTTTACAAATTGCTTTTATATATGGAAGCAAAGTATCATCGCATTCAATAGTAGCAGACATCCAGTTAGTATCTTTTATATTTGAGCAGAATAACTCTGGATGGCCAAAAGTATCATCCCTGCATTGGCTAGCGATACGTTTCCACATATCCCAGCTAGGTCCACTTCCTTCTTTGATTTTAGATAAATCAGGGGCGTGAGTTTGGTCTCCAATGCAGCTAGAATCGACGCAAGATCCATTGGTAATAAATACCAAATCATCTTCCATCAAGCCAATTTCTTCTTCTTCGCCATTGGCTTTGATAACTAATTTAGTAACTACTTTATGATTATTGTCGCTAGTATCGAATTGGACGTCTTTTACTTCGACTCCATATCTAAAATCAACGCCGTGTTCTTTTAGGTAATTCTCCAAAGGAAGAATCATGGAATCATATTGGTTATATCTAGTAAATCTTAAGGCCGAGAAATCTGGCAATCCATCGATATGGTGTACATATCTTTGTAAATATAGCTTCATTTCTAGTGCACTAGAAGATTCTTGGAAGGCAAACATGGTCTGCCAATAAAGCCAGAAATTGGATTGGAAGAATTGGGTAGTAAATACATCACTAATTTTTTTATATGCCAAATCTTCATCAGTAGTTAAGAATAGTTTTAATAATTCCCTTTGGGCTTTCTTAGTTAGAGTGAAGTCATGCCCGGTGTTGGCGTTTTCTCCCCTATTTACTGTAGCCCTGCATAAAGAATAGTTAGGATCTTTTTTATTTAGCCAATAATAATCATCTAGGACAGATACATTTTTATCTTCTAGGGTTGGGACATCCCTAAATACATCCCACATGACTTCGAAATGGTTATCCATTTCTCTTCCACCACGCATGATATATCCCTTACGAGGATCATAATATCCATCGCAAGCTCCACCACCTAATGGATCTCTTTCTAATATATGGATACGGTTTCCTTTTAATTGTCCATCTCTAACTAGGTAGAAAGCAGCAGTTAGTCCTGCTAGGCCACTCCCAATGATATAAGCTGATTTCTTGTCGGCATCCTTTGGTTTTTGTGGATGTGCGAACGCTTCATAATTTCCGCTTGAGTAATACATTTTCTTTTCTCCTTGCTTTCAAAGCACCTACATACTAACCAAAAAGAAAAAGCCTCCCAAATTACATAGATCGGAGGCTGACAAATATTTTGATATTTTTTTATTTCTGTCAAAATTAATTATGCTTGACACCTAGATTATCTAGGGCCCTGACAATAAGCCCGCTGCATAAAGAAGATGTCTGTTCTACAATGATTTTAGGATCTTTTACCATTCCTTTATCAATCCAGTTGAATACTATTCCACAGAAAGAATATTTAAAGAAATTAATGATAAAATCCTTTTCTTCATCGCTTACTGAATAAGAAGAGGAAACTTCATCCACTACTTGTTTAATAACTCTATAGACAATCGAATATAGATATAATTCAAGCTTATCTCTAGATACAGAATGGTAGATATTCAAAACGAAAGCCTTATCTTGCTTAATTAGATTAAATACTTCCAGAAATCCTTCTTGCCATGAAGATGGCTTTTTCCCTGCGATGACCTTGCTAGCGTCATCTAGGCAAGTCCATTCGACTAAATCGGCGATATCTTGGAAATGGTAATAGAAAGTCTGGCGTTTGACGCCGCACCTATTGGTAATATCTAAAACAGATACCTTATCAATTGGCTTTTCTAATAGAAGTGATTTCAGTGAAGCTGATAAAGCACGCTTTGTAATATCTGACATTATTTTATCTTCCTTACTTCTTTATCTTCTTCATCTATTGCCTTTATATATTCAATTTCAACCTTCTTGATTGGGGCATCCATTCTATTAGTGGCAACGCCTGCGATTTTATCCAAAACATCAAACCCCTCTATCATTTTTCCAAAGGCAGCATATTCGCCATCTAGATGAGGTGAAGTCTTATGGACGATGAAAAATTGCGATGTAGCAGAATCTGGGAACATAGTCCTAGCCATGGATATGACTCCACGTTCATGTCTTAATTGGTTATTTACTCCATTGGATAGGAATTCTCCCTTTATGGAATAATCTAATTCCCTTCCCTTGCTTCTACCATCGCCGCCTTGAATCATAAAACCCTTGATAATACGGTGGAAAGTTAATCCATCATAGAAGCCTTGCTTAGCCAAAGAAACAAAATTAGCAGCAGAATTAGGAGCGTTTTCATAATCCAATTCAAACTTCATTACCCCAAAATCTTTAACTTTTATCTCAATCATCTTTTTTCTCCAAAATAATTAAACAAATAATATAGCAACTTTTTTATTTAGACAAAAAGATTTCAAATCCAAACTACATTAATTGAGATAACGTTGAATCTTGTGGTATATTTCCTAACCTTAGGCTGGAACCCTAAATATAGTGTTAAATCCCAAAAACGGGTTTTAGTATCAGTAATGAAACTATACGGCAACTAACGGTTGCAATGATAGCAACATAAAGTTGTTTGAAATATCTTCTTTTTCGCTTTTTAATAAAACAAGAACAAAGGAGTACCTAAATGAGTATTTCAGAAAAAATTTATCTTTTAAGAACAAAAAGCAATCTTACTCAAGAAGATTTAGCGAATAAACTTTTTGTTTCTCATCAGTCTGTTCAAAAATGGGAAAATGGACTTAGTTTACCAACTCTAGATAAACTGCTCACTATCGCTACTATTTTTAACGTATCTATGGATTACCTTTGTGAAAGAGTAGATGATCAAGATAATAGCGGAAGAGTTGATAAAGAGTTCATTCCTGATTATGGCAAAATGCATTCTTGGGAATCATATGCCAAAAGTCTTGAAATTGAATATAGAGAGCTTTTTGACGAGGGGAAAGATGTAGAAAATTTAAAAGATGTCTTTTTCTCAATAGCAAAAATGCCCTCTAGCAAATACAAAGATGATATGGCGGATTCTCTATTTAAAATTAGCGAAACTCTTCCTATTAGAAAAGACTATCCTTTTGTTGAACCAAACGAATATAACGCTATAAAAGCTTTAAGAAATAACTCCTATAATACTATAGATACTTTAACTCTAACTGATGAAGAACTGCTTAATAAAGTTAAAGGTGGGTGGTATGGCAGAATCTGCGGATGTTACCTTGGTAAACCTGTCGAATGCATAAGAATGCCCGATATGGAAAAGGTCTTAACTCGCACCAACAATTACCCTTTACACCGATATATCGACCTTGAAGATATTGAAAAAATCGATACAAGTGATATCTCTTTCCCAATTAAATCACGTTCATATCCCAAAGATTTTAATAAAATGCCTTCCGACGATGATACTAACTATATCTTAATTGCCTATGAAGTTTTAAAACGTTATGGAAGAGATTTTACTTCTAGTGATGTAGCGGAAGTTTGGTTATCTACGCAAACTAAATATGCTTATTGCACCGCTGAAAGAGTGGCTTATAAGAATCTTATAAACGGATTCTTACCCCCTCTAAGTGGAGAATATAAAAACGCCTATAGAGAATGGATTGGTGCCCAAATACGCGCTGATTTCTATGGTTATATTAATCCCGGAAATCCCGAAAAAGCTGCGGAGATGGCTTATAAAGATGCACGTATATCCCACGTTAAAAATGGCATATATGGTTCTATGTGGGTAGCAGCAATGATCGCTAAAGCTTTTGAAACAAGTGACATAAAAACAATTATTAAAGCCGGACTTTCCCAAATTCCTTCCTCTTCTAGATTATTTAAAGCTGTTTCTAACATTATCGAAACATACGACAAAGGTATCCCAGCAGAAACTTGTTTAGCGGATATTAGAACTCGTTATAACGAAGAAGTCGGATATGATTGGTGCCATACAATATCTAATGCGGAAATTGTTGCTGCTAGCCTTCTATACGGAAACAAAGATTATGGCAAATCCATTTGTTTAGCGGTTGGTGCTTGTTTTGATACTGATTGTAACGGAGCTACCGTTGGATCGGTCTTAGGAACCGCTATTGGCTATGAGGCAATTCCTGATTATTGGAAAAATAGAGTAAGCGACACTTTAGAAAGTACATTAATGGGATATAGCACTGTTTCGATAAATGATATGGCTAAGAAGACACTTGATTTTATCGAAAAAAACTAAGATAAAAGCAAAAGAAACTATTATTAAAAAATATAGAAACTTTCTTATTTAGACAAAAAGAATTCAAGTCCAAAACTACATTAATTGAGATAAAGTTGAATCTTGTGGTATAGTTATTCTTGCTCTTATTGATAAGGTATTTGATATGAAAGTTCTTTTGTTCGCTATTCTAGATCACGTTGATGCAACTGAAAAATTGTTGCATAAATTATCTTCTGAGGGATATAACGGGACAGTTATCCCTACTTCCGGCTTACATCATGTATTGCCAAAATTTGAAGATGCTCAAAGTGGGGCTATTTCTTTAGCTAGCATGGTTGATGATTTGCCTAGCGGAAACCTAACTTTATTTATAGTTATCGAAGAAGAAAAGGTAGATGAATTAAAGCAAGAAATAAGAGAAGCCACTTCTAATTTCAAGAAAGTAAAGGGGGGTATGTTCATACTTCCTTTAGTAGATGTCGAAGGATCTTTCTATTTAATTATTTTTATAAGGCAATGAAATCGTTAGCAAGAATCTAGGTTTGCTTTCTATTTCCATTATCCCATATTCTTTTTCTACTAAAGCCCTTAAAGAAGATAATCCACCACCTTCGATTATTTCTTTTTCAGGACGCTTTCCATTATTTGTAAATATAGCAACAAAATAAGGTCCTTCTTCTTTTAAGGATATATATAATTCATCCCCTTTAGCATGGGAGACTAGATTAGTCATTGTTTCAATCGATGCAGCAATTAATATTTTCCTTATTCTTGGGTTATTTATTTTATTTCCATCAATTATGATTTTGACTCCGATTGAATTAGCGGCATCCATTAATTCCTTCAATGTATCTTCTTTATTTGAACCGAGTCCAAATCCCGCAATAGCGATATCCCATTCCGATATTAACTTTTCTTTATCTTCTTTACTCATTGATTCGCTTAATTTCATCTTGCTTAATAAAAGCAATTTGCCCATGTTATCGTGAATGTGCCTTTTAGCAGCTAATATTTCATTTTCTTTTGTATAATTCAAAATATTATCCCCATAATCTCTAAAACGATTATTCATCTCTTTTATATCTTTGTTTTTCTCTTCTAAATCCTTCCCAAGCGAGTAACGCCTAGTAATATTTGTACCTATTATTTCATAGAAGACTTTCTTGCCTTGGCTATGTTCATATTTATGGAACGAATATACCCTTCCATCATCCAATTTGACTATAGGCCCCTTCTCAAATCCATTATTAGGAAGACCTATAGGACTCTTTTTATTATTCAAGTCATCCCAAAAAGCATGTCCATTTAGGATAGCCTTATCCATGATTAATAAGGCAAGTTCATCCATAAGAGAATTGACTAGATTTACCTGTCCTGATTTATCATAGATGCAAATCGCGGTAGATAATTCATCTAAGCTTTCCTTAATTGACATAGGAGTAAGATGATGACTCTTCCAGACTCTAATCGAAATAAAGGCAAGACAATTCAAATAGATAATTAGGAAAGTCAAAAAGATTACTAGCCATAAAGGCAAAGATACAAACCACATTAGTTCAGGATATAGCTCTTCATTTATCTTTTTTAGATATGCTCCCTTCATTAAACAAAGGACCATCACCGAATTTAATAATAACAATAAAATAGAAAGAATTAGGTAAATTGGTTTAATTTTATACGTGATGGAAAGAGCCATCGTGACAATGGAAAATAGCAAGGCAATAGAAAGAATAATGACTATGATGTATTGAATTGAACTTGGAGAGGAATAGAAACTCATTTGCCTACCTCCAAATTGTTAAATTCAAGTTCGCAGTAAGTAGAATTATCTTTAATAGATATTTTCATTGTCCCGTTAGATTCTTCTATTTCCTTTTTCTTATAATCCAAATCAAAGTAGGTGATCTTTTCATCTAGGATTACTTTAATAACGGCTTTTTTAGGCTTGCATTCTAGCTTAACTAGGCAAGAATGGATTGAATTTAAAGAACGTATTATGCAATCTTGGTAGAATTCAAATATAAGTCCCCCTACTTTATTACCTAGACTAGTTTCCCCTTCGTGGGTAAAAGAAGATCTAATCCCATAGAAAGAAAGATAATCAAGAGATTCTTTAATCGCATAAACTAGTTCATTCGATGATATGTCTAGCTTATTTTCCATTATCATGGCCAAATTGCTTCTTCTTTTTATATAGGCAATATACAAGCAAGCTAGGCGCATCTTATTATCAAAATCTTTATCATCTGGACTTATAGATTTTAATATTCCCTTAACTTTGTCCATCTCGGGTTTAATAAGATTATCTATCTTGTCATATAACCTATTTTGTTCATCAACAATTGCTTTCTTTTCCTTTAATTCGTTCTCGGCTGAAATTAAGTAATTTTCTTCTAGCAAAGTTTGCTTTATTTCATTAAGTTCATCATTTATTTTATTGATCCTAGATAGGTCTTCGTAATAGAAAAGATAGCCCCCATGTATGGGTTTTGCAGAGAATCTAGTATTCTTTTTTATTATAACGGGTTCCTTAAGAGCTTCTTTCATCAATTCTTTTTTGGGTAGTTTTACATTATTTGAAACATAAACAACATTTAAATTCATGTCAGCGATGAAGGCAGAGATTCTTGATACATTAAAATATCCAACATAATTCGCATTAGATGGGATTAATCCTATAACGATGCAACTTTCAATAACCATCATATAGACAAACGCAATCACTTCTGGCTGCTTAAAATATTTACCTATTGAAGTCGCAAATGTAATTACTATAAAAGACGCACCTAGGGCTAAGCAACATAACGGGACCCATATCTTCTTTCTAGCAGAAGAAACCCTGCATTTAATAAATAAGACAATTAGGCAGCTAGCAACTACTCCATAT
>JALEUF010000040.1 GCA_022781015.1 Caryophanales bacterium | reverse complement strand
TTAAACAAGAAAATATAGACATTAGATTAAAGACATTCATTGCCCCTAAACCAACCTTGATACCTGAAAGACCATCAAAGAAAGATAGCTATATCAAAAATTATGATAGCCTTCTTTATGGAACTAAGATGCATAGATATCTTGAGGTAGTTGATTTTGCTTCTAAGGATTTATCTTTTATTCATAATAAATATGAAAGAGAAAAGATAAAGAATGTATTAGATTTGCCTATATTCCTAGATGCATATAAAGGCAAAAGATATTGCGAATATAGCTATATTGATCCAAGCGACGGCAAGCAAGGTAGCATCGATATGTTTATCGTATATGATGACCATATAGATTTATTCGATTACAAATCCAATAACATTGATGATCCTAGTTATGATAAGCAGGTTTTGGCATATTCTTCTTATCTAGAATCTTCATTTAATAAGAGAGTTGATTCTTATTTGTTATCTATTTCCAAGTGCAAATTAAGGAAGATAGAGGGCTAACTCAAGTGTAATTATGAAAACAATAAATAACCTAATATCAAAAGGTAATTACGAAACGTTAAAATCAATTATTGGGCACAAGCTAATCTCTTATTCACACGAACCTTTTAATATAAAATTCCAACCAGCTAATGACTTTTTCATGAGAGTTGGTTTTGTTTGTGGAAATAAATGTTTTATTTTGGATAATCGTGTCGACTGGGAAGATGAGTGGTTCTCTTCGGCTGATTACATTCCACATATGGTTTTTTATAAAGTAGAGGACAAGTCCGAATTTACTAATCGCGATGGATTTTCCTTGGCTGAATTTGAAAATTATCCAGTTGATGAAATGATACTTGATATTATTTTGGTGCAAGATGAAGTTTCGGTTCTTAAAGACGGAAAACCACATGAATCTATTTCTAGTACAGAAGGTATAGTTTTTGTTACGGATAAGAGACAGTATGCTTTTTATAAAGAAAATACTTGGCTTGATGAAACCATTCTCGAGTTTAAAGGACATTGCGTTCTATCAAAGCTTGAGGACATTAATAAACATTGGAATATTTTTGCTAAACCATATGATGGATTAATAAAGAGGCAACTTGTTTATTTGTCTTCGGGAAAAATAGAGTTTGTCGGTGAAAATAGAATTATTGGTTGCGATTGCGATAATGCTTAATATCCGATGTCATCATGATTTTGCTAATTAAATTACAAAGTTGATAAAAATCTTTCAATCTGAAATGAGGCTTAAATATCAGAACAATCGGTTTGAGAAATGGCCTCATTTCATCTTTGCAACTTAAGTAGTATATTTAAAGAAAGCAATTTGACGTAACTTTTGGTTATTGTTCTCAGATTACAAATGCAAAGAGGTGACTATATGAAATTCATTAAGAATACGTACCTACCGATTATTAACATCGTGGTTGCTGCCGGAATGATTATTTTGTTCTTTTGTCCAATCCTAATATCGACCCAAGCACCTGACCCATCCACTAGAATTGAAACTATAGTAAGCCCATTTCTACATATCTATTCAATCGCAACAGTATTCTTGCTATTGATTCCATTAATAGCTTTCATAGTCATCAATATCCTTATGTTGTTAATGAAGAAAAGGATATTGAATTGGTTGAACCTATTAATATCCTTATATGTATTTGTTATATCTATTTGCTTTATCTTCAATTATGAATTTATAGTTTTAGGCATTGTATTCATATCCATTTTTATTTCTTTAATGGTTATCTTATCTATTTCTAATTTATGTATAGATGAATATAAAAGAAGAAAGCAATTAAATTAGTTATCTTGCTTATATATTCTTAGTTCAATCGCAGCTTCCTTGCTCATGAATGCGTAGTTGCTCCATTTCTCTTGGACCAATATAAATCCATGGAATGGAACGACTTTGTTTGGCTTTGCTATCTTGGAAGCGGATATTTCCCCAGTGGAATTTTGTCTTATCTTACAGTCGAATTTGATTTTCCCATCATCCATGAGTTCTACATTTACATTGCCATATGTCCTTATTCTTTCACTTAGAATGCCAGGAATAAGAACGATATTTTGTAATAGAAGAATGGATACAAGAATTATAAAGAAAGTATTCAACTGAATTTGCCTAAGTCCAACCATTATGGCATCGACCATACATAAGATAATTCCTATGGTAATACCAAGCAAGAACCACCAATTCTTGACAAACCATAGTTTCGAATGATCCCATGTTTCTAGGAAATAACTAACCTTTTTCATTTTGACCCCTCCAATTAGTTCGATAATTGTCTCAAATCTATTTTATTTTCGCTATTCTAGTCCTTTAAAATGGTAGTTCTATATGTTTTTAGGGAAGAAGCTTATCTAGTCAATAAGAAGAAATATATTTTATTTCATACCTTTATTTATTTCTTATAGTAGAATAATCTTGATGGAAAAATTAATTGAAAAGGATAAATATTTCGCCTTATTAGCATCCCTGGGTATAAAAAGAGAATTGGATTATGAATATCTATATTCCTTATTTTCCTATGCCATGTCTGGATTAGATGAGATGAGAGGAGATAATCCTGTAGTTGCATCTATGGGTGTTAATCCTGTCTTATTAACTATATATCTAGTAAATGAACACGCTTTCTATCTAAGGACGCATAAAGATAAGAATGAAGAAGAATTAAAAATAGATATGCAATATGAGCAATTTATCGCCTCTATTGCAGTGGATAAATATTTTACCAATGAACATCTAGCCTATAAGATGGGTACTTTGACATCTAGATTCTCTCCTGCTATGTCTACCCTTGATCTATATCTAAATTTTGTCTTGGGTATGTTAGCTAGATATAAAAAGAATGATCCTAAACAAACATTATTAGTGGATGTCATGAATAAAGGTTTCCAGATGGCTAAATGTGTTGCTACTTTATTAGAAAGTGGATTTGAGACAGAAGCCTTCTCTACCTGGAGAACTCTTCATGAAAATGAATGTATCCTCCAATGCTTAGTCAAATATGGCCAAAAAGTCATAGATAGATATCTTTGCCACATGAAATATGCGATTGCTTTTAGAGGTGGCATTAAGGATAAAGAAGAAACTGATGCCGTCTTTGTCGAGATAAAAGAAAACATGAGACAAATAGGACTTAAGTCAAAAGACATGAAGCGTTATATCGAATATGGTTGGCTAACTGGAGTGGACAATGTCATGTCCATCCCTGATTTCAAATTCAATTTTAGGGATGGGGTGGAACGTGTTGCAGGATTAAGCGCCTATTCTAAAGTATATGAAATGTCTAGCGAGATTGCCCATTCATCTCCTTTATTAATATATTCAAAGAAGGATTATTTCTTCTCGATTACTTTATTAAACCTATATGAATCTTTCTTTAGGTTAGAGAAATTCTTCTCCTCTTTATATTTATCTAGTGTCAGCGAAGAAGAAAAGCAAAGATATCTCAATATGAGGAATCTATATTATTCCGAACTAGTTTCCGCTTATAAT
>JALEUF010000036.1 GCA_022781015.1 Caryophanales bacterium | reverse complement strand
GATAGGTTCTAGCAATATGTTCGCCGATAAGTTAAAGTACCGCTCTCTATATTCTTACTGAAATTCCAAATATTCTTACTGATTTTCTTACTATTCTTACTGAAAATTCATTTATTCTTACTGAAATTGTTACTGATTCTTAATTTAGACCGTTTCGCTTTCCTCTAAAAGAAATCAAAAACACCCATATTTCTTAGATTTAAATGCCATCTGCATAAATTTTCTTTCATTTGCACCCATAAAGTAGTTAAAATAAGGTGTTTAACTATCGCTTATGGATAATACAAATTTCTTTGATTACTCAATTGTTTCTAGAGGAAGAACCATCTTTAGGGAAGGAAACTTCAAGATTAAAGATGAGAACAAGAACGCTATAAACGCGGATGTTTTCGGAACAAATACATATAGGGTTCACCTTGAATTTAATGGCCAGGGAAGATTATTAATTAATAAATCAAGCTGTACCTGCCCCTGCTCATATCCTTGTAAGCATATGGCAGCTTTAGTCTTATATCATAATATGAAATATAAAGATGCCTATGATAATGATGCCGTTCAAATATTACGTCCAAATAAAAGCAAGCCAAATAATGTCCTTACTTCATTAGAGAGAAGTTCTAATGAGATGGCCTCTTATTATTCTAGCCAATATTCATCTACTAAATATGTATATGAATCATTAAATAAATTAAAGAATCTTGAAGCAGCTGATGGCTTTAAAGGCAACGAATCTAGAGTTTTAGGCATTTTAAATAATCTGCTAAATATTACCCTAGATGCCGATTATTCATATTACTATGATGCCCATTACTACTACATCGATTTTGATACTTTATTGAAAAACATTTTTGTATTGATGGATAAATTAGGCGTTAGGAATAACCTAAATGACTTAATACTTGCTTTCATAACAAAAATAAGGAAAATCAATTCATCACATCTTAATAAACTACTTCTAGACGAATCCACTTCTTCTTTAACAAATTTATTAATAGAGACCATAATAAAAACAAAGAAAACTAGCCAATTCTTTATCTCATTGAGAATCCCTTATACGGGAATGAGTTTAGATGGATATAGTTATTTCAATAAAAAATCATTATTAAAATCTAACTTCAAAGATATCAGCGATACATCAAAATTCAATTTCATCGAGGAAACATTTTATAAGCATGGTAAAGATGACATCTTGGATTTAGTCGCAATCTTAGAAACTAATAGCTCGAAGCTTATCTTAAATGACCACGAACTCTCAATCCTAGATGGAATAGATCATAAATTAGCGTTAAAAACCTTATTAAACATCAAAGAATTCTATAACCTTGATTGGATTTCTACATTCTTATCTTTAGTTAGAGAGGAAGACAAGGAAGAAAAAGAAGACTTCAACAAAATAATGAACCATCTTATTTCAAATGGGACATATACCCCTCTTCTTTTATATCCTTCTTCTAATATAGACATAAAGAAACTCAATGTATTTGAAATCAAATCAATCAGGAAATTCATTCTTAATGAATATAGGCAAAAAGTGATCGATTATATATTTGATAAGGCAAATAAAGATATTGGACTAAAAAGCGATAGGTCAAATGAAATTGCATCAATCCTAATCACCTTAAACGATTTAGAACCTAATCTATGTTCGAAATTGCTTCTAAATAACAAATTAAAGGCAAAGATAGAAAATAACGAGGCGTCCTTAGCCATCTATTTTATGTTGCTAGATAAATATAACCTCCTAGTAGATGCAGGGTATTTTCCATATAAGGGGTAATTTATGTATATAGATAAGGTTAAATTAAATAGAGAATTCGAACTTGAGGAAATAAAAGAAAAACAAAAATACGTAGATATCCTTCTTTCCTTATTCAAAGAAAAGAAAATAAAGATTGCCTATAGTTACGATAAGGAAACAGATTCTTTTACATATCATTGCTACAGGCAGCAATTAGATGACCAACTTGTATATTCATCATTGAAAGTAGACTCATCTGGTTCTATTTCATACAAAAAAGATGAAGACGTATTTGCTTATTCCCTTTGCAAATATCTTCTAGATATAGAAAAAAACAAAACTCCAGAAGAATTAGAAAAGCTATATGAAGGAATTGATTCAAATGTCCTTAAATCAGCATTTTTATCTCCAGAAGAAAACAAAAAGAGACTTACTTTAAGGAATTCATTCTTGGATATGTTAGGTGAAAAAGAATCAATCCAAGAAGAACCAATTAACTTTATCGCGACTGAGATTAAACTTTATTTGCATACGGATAGTTCAATTTATGGCTCCGATTATTTCACTTCCAATATCATTTTTTACATATCCAATAAAGACAGAGACAAAATCCCTTTGTATCCGAAAGAATTACTTTCATCCACCTCTTCTATCCTTAAAAAGGGAAAGAAAAGATATAGAATAAATTATTCATTAATTGAAAATCTAGTTAACCCCTGTCTTGTTATTGCATCTAAATATGCTAACTCTGACCTAAACGTAAAAGAAAGCGAACTGCCTGACTTGATAAGTCTATTTAAAGGCCAAACAATATATCTAAATAATAAAAAATATTATGTAAATGAAGAGATAAATGAAGGAGGGATAAGCTTAAAAGAAGATGGTTCTATATCCTTACTTCCGGATTTAGAAAGTCAACATGAGACTTTATTATTTTCTTCTTCCGATAAGTTAGTTACTTCTAATGAAAAGTCATCTTTAATCAAGATATATTCCTTTAAAAGCGAGAAATCTAAATCAATATATAGCTATATCTATGACCATCAACTTGGAGAAAAAGAAATTAGCTATATCCAGGATTTGGTAATCTCAAAAATGAAGAAAGAAAAAGGGCTTAAGATAATAGGTTCTAATTCAAAATATAAGATTAAGTATTATGTAGATTATCTATCCGAATTAGAAAAGCTTGTATTTAAGACAGAACTATATTTTGATGAAGAAGAAATAAGCAAAGAAAACTTCATCCAAAGCGAATTCGCGAATGAATATTATTCTTCCTTTGAAGAAGAAGTTAATTCTCTTCATGGCATTCTAAATGGAGAAATAAAGGACCCATTATATGTTTATGCCTTCCTTTCTTCTCAATATAAGGATTTATCTACCTACTGTAATTTATATCTAAGTAGTAACCTTGCAAATTTAACTAGATCGAAAGGAACATCAATCAAAGTAAAGTTGGATTCTAAAGACGGCTGGATTAACGGAGATATATCTAGCAATGAATTTAGCGAAGAAGAAATAAGAGAAATTATTGAATCATATAAGAGGAAGAAAGAATTTGTCTTGATAAAAGATAAATTAATTAACCTTCATGATGAAGAAATATCTTCCTTAGTAGAAATAAATGATTTATTAAAAGATTCAAAAGGCAAAAAGAAAGAAGATTTACCTTTCTGGACTACTTTCATGTTGTCTTCTAAGAAAGGTATTGAAGTCGATTTATCTTCTTCCTTAAATGATTTTGTAACTGACTTGGCTAATTTTAAAAAGAATAAATTAGATTTGCCAAAAGAATTGTCTTCCGTTTTACGTCCATATCAAAAAAACGGGGTCAAATGGCTTTCTACTTTAAATAAATATCGTCTCCCCGCCTTATTAGCAGACGATATGGGATTAGGCAAGACACTTCAGACGATTTGCTTTATAAAAACATTAAAACAGAAGGGGCCTGTATTAATTGTCTGCCCAAAATCAGTTACTTATAACTGGCAAAAAGAAATTGAAAAATGGGCACCTGAACTTAAAAGCAATGTCATCTCTGGCTCAGTTGAATCTAGGACTAAATCATTAAATGAAATATCAAAAGGTACGAATGAGGTATTCATTACTTCTTATGAAACATTAAGAAATGATGAAGATAAATATTCTTCTTTGTCTTTCCTCTTGCTCATATTAGATGAAGCGCAGAATATCAAAAACCCACATGCGAAGAAATCTTTCGCGGTCAAATCAATCCAATCCAAATATCGCTTGGCCTTGACCGGCACCCCAATTGAAAATTCAGCGATAGATTTATTCTCTATATTCGATTTCTTAATGGAAGGGTATCTAGGAAATGAAAAAGAATTCTTCTCTAGATATGGAGGAGTTCCAGATAAAGAAAAAAGCAATGAGCTATATAACAAGATCAAGCCGTTCTATCTAAGAAGAAAGAAAGAAGATGTCTTAAGCGACCTTCCTCCAAAGACTGTTGAAGTAGTTTCAATTACAATGGATGAAGAAGAATATAAGATCTATAAGGCCAACTTAGAAAAAGCTAGAATCGAATCAAATGAGGGTAATCCTATCGCGATTTTGGCTACGATTACTAAATTAAGGACAATATGTGTCGATACTCCTGCTTTCTTTGAAGGGGCTAACTTTATATCCAGCAAGCTACAATATAGCATCGATAAAATTAAGCAAGGATTAGAGACCGGACACAAATTCATTGTCTTCTCTTCCTTTACAAAAGTACTCCACCACTTAAACGAATTATTAAATAACGAGAATATCCCTAATAAAATTATTGAAGGAGATACACCTGCTAAAGAAAGAGTATCTATATCAGAAGACTTCAATAAGAAGAATGATTTCGGAGTCGTATTAGTTTCCTTAAAAGCTGGCGGAACTGGTCTAAATCTATATGGGGCTGATATGGTAATACACCTAGATCCATGGTGGAATGTTGCAGCCGAAGAGCAAGCTAGCGATAGGGCGCACCGTATCGGACAGACCCGTCCTGTAACTGTCTATAAATTAGTCGCGTTCAATACAATTGAAGAGAAAGTATTGAAATTGCAGGAAATTAAAGCAGGCATTGTATCTAGCTTAATAAAAGAAGGAGACGACGGAATCACTAAATTAAGCAAAGAAGATATTAAATTCCTATTGTCTTAATCGTGATAGAATAGTCGTTATGGTAAATCTATTAAGAAGAATCTTCATAAAAGATTATAAAAACATCGATAATGAAATAGTTAGGGGGAGGCATGGCAAATTTGCAGCCTTCTTTGGTATTGTCACTAACTTGATATTAGTCTTATTAAAAGGCGGGGTTGCTTTAATTGGGGCAAGTAAGAACCATTGGGTATTCTCTTTGGCCTTAATCGCCGATACAGTTAATAACCTTGGTGATTTAGCATCTAATCTAGTTACTTTATTCGGATTTAAGATGGCTATGAAGCCTGCTGATAAAGACCATCCGTTCGGCCATCAACGTATCGAATATATATCAGGGTTAATCGTTTCTATATTTGTTGTTGCGACTGGGCTTGAATTATTTTCTTCTTCTATTCAGGCGGCGATTAATAAAACTACAGTCACCTATGATTTATTAGCAATCATCATCTTATTTGTCTCTAGCTTAATTAAATTAGGACAAGGCTATGTCAATTATGGATTAGGTAAAGCCATATCCTCTCCTTCATTAAAGGCAACTTGCCTTGATTCGATTTCAGATGCAATCGCCACCACTATATTAGGGGTGGGGGCCATTATTACCTATTGCCTTAATTTCCCTTATCTAGACTCTTATCTAGGTTTAGCCATATCTTTATTTATCATCTATTCAGGAATAATGATGATAAAAGAAACTAGCGATCCTCTTATTGGACACGCCGCAAATAAAGAAGATGTAGAGAAAATAGTAAAAGAAATACTCTCCTATAAGGAAATTAAGGGGGTACATGATGTCATTTGCCATAATTATGGGCCTACTAAGATATTTATTTCCTTGCATGTCGAAGTAGATGAAAAAAATGACCTTGCCTATATCCATGATGTAATCGATAACATCGAAGAAGATATTAGAAAGAAGTTTGCAGTAGAGATAACTATCCACATGGATCCTATTTCTATTGGAAATAAGGAAGTAGACGAAACAAAAGATAAGGTCCTAGCTATATTAGATAAATTAGATAAATCATTAACTATCCATGACTTCAGAATGGTAAAAGGACCGACCCATGTAAACGTTATCTTTGATATAGTCGTTCCTTATGATGATAAATCATTCAATGAAGTTAATGTCTTAAATACCTTAGAAGC
>JALEUF010000009.1 GCA_022781015.1 Caryophanales bacterium | reverse complement strand
GACACACAGCCTAACCAATTACTTTGTGTCGTTATTTGTAGGGTCTAATTCAGCAGGAATGATTTCTGGATTCTCGACAATCAAATCATCTTTCTTGTTGGCCTTTTCATTCCTTTTCTTTTCTTTTTCAGCCTCTTTTAGAGCCTTCTTTTCGGCTTTTTTTGCAGCCTTAAGCTCTTTTTTGCTCAAGGTCGGAGGAGTCATTTCAACTGCCTCATCTTTCTTTGAGTTAGAATCATTTATAATTTCAACTTTAGCTTCGCTAGAAGTAGCCACTGGAGAAATAGAAGATGAGGACATGGCGTTTTGCTTATCAATTAATGTCTTTCTTTCCTGACGCAAAGCAAGATAGCATGAAGAATAATATAAAGCATCAAGTTCTTTGCCTCTTATGATGCGTGCGCGGTCTAATATATCTCTTTTCATTACTTCATAGGCATCTGGAGTGATTGGTTCAGTATTATTCACATCAAACTCAAATTCAAATAATAGAAGAAGAATTTCAGAATACTTTTTCTTTTTATAGAGCTTATTGAATTTTTTGACCACATATTTCTTCTCGACCTTTGTGGTTTGTCTATTTTTTACTAACTTAAGTCTTTTATATATGGCTTTATATTTTTTAGGAGTTATGTAGTTATCAAAATAGCAAAGTAAAAGAGCAAAGGCGGAAACACCAAGACAGGCATAGAAACCTATATCAAAAACCATCGTAGAAATCTCGCCCAATTGAGCAGGTGCATTTTCCTTTAATAGCCACTCTCCAAAAACGTTATAAGCAAATGAAAGCGAGAAAGCTAATAAGCAAATAACTATAAGAGTGTTAACAAGGTGATACCACCACTTTCTAAGCGACAAAGAAATTGTCAAAAATCCAGTAAGCAAAGTTGTCAATATTAAAAGCAAAGGACAACCGTAAACAGCAATAAAATCAACCATGGAAATTGGAGCTTTTAGCCACGGCATAGTGAACTCCCCAATATTGATCTTTTCTAGAAGGCTAGGAATGCCAGGCAACATAAATTTTGCGAAAACGGTAGCCAATAAGAAAATGGTGAAAATAATAGCCCAAGGAATAAATATTTTTCTAGGCCTACTTGGATAAGCCTTTTCTAATAGTGCTTCATCAATCATAGACAAATATTAATCATTTAATAAAGCAATTTAAACACAAACTAAAAAAGTGTCTAGTTTTTAAAGCCTAAAAAATAACAAGATCTTTCTATCTATAAAGAAAATAAAGAATGAAAAGAGGTTGAAATAAAGAATAACTTTAGATTCGTTTCAGTTTCGCGTACAGCCGTACTGCCTAACAGCAATATAGAAAGACAAGTTAATTTTTTATTTGAATTTAACGTTATTATTGAAGTCGTACAGCCGTAAAGATATACACATTCTTGATAAATATTACTTTAGAATTTAAAATATTAGGCATGGAAAATATTGAAAGCATTTCTTCTTTAATCAATTCGACGACTCTACCTATAGAATTCAAATATCACGTGAGTGAGAAAGGGGTAGAAAACATTGTAAAAGCTATTGGCTACCTTTCAAACGGAAATGGAGGATACATTGTTCTAGGTGGTGAGAACAAAACAAAACTTAACGGAATAGAGAGACTTGAATCCAATAAAATCATTGACTCGGTTCAAACCCAAATTAAGCTTCGTTTAACTCCGGTTCCCACGATTAACATTAAAGAAGAAATGGTTAACGGAAGGCCT
Organism: Caryophanales bacterium; assembly: GCA_022781015.1. Taxonomy (GTDB): domain Bacteria; phylum Bacillota_I; class Bacilli_A; order RFN20; family CAG-826; genus Alloenteromonas. The sequence goes on along the minus strand of JALEUF010000009.1, from coordinate 3,440 downwards.
GACAAAGTAATAACGCTAATTCAAATCATACCTTCTAAATCAATTACTTTATATGTTGATGGTAGTAACAAAACTTCGATTTTAACAAAGAAAAATCTAATTTATTATCCAATGGCCAAAGCAGAACTTTCGATGTACCTAAAGCAAAGATCGTCTAAATACTTTGACAATGAATTAACATCTATCAAATATAATGATTTGTTATTTACTGAACTAAGTAAAAAATGGGCAAACAAGGAGATTAATTTCTCAAAAGAAACAGCCTCTGAGATGTCTTTGCTAGGATCAAATGACGAGCTAACTTATGGCCTTTATTTCTTTTCAAACAATTCTAGTTATCCTTCCTTAAAGGCTGTTGGACATATTTATTCAGGGGAAGAGATTAGAGATGACGAATTGTTATCAATGGCAAAAAGCAAAGGAAACATCATATCTTTATATGATTTTTGCTACTCTTTTATCGATAGTTACGTTCAATTAGATAGCCCGTCTTGTCCATATAAAAAAGACGCCATAATAAACGCCATTTTGCTAACTTTAGCCAAAAGAAATTACCTTGATGAAGAAAATATAATCAATATTAATATCTTTTCTAACCATATCTCAATTGGTTCAAATGGAGATATAGCCAATGAAGGAGAATTCATTTTGCCTTATCTAAGCAAGGTAAAACTCAGCAGCAGAAATTATTTAATTTGTAATATTTTATTTTATATTTATCCAATCGATTTTGCTAATCCATTTGAAAAAATAATTGATAATTATAAAGATGAAAATTCGTCAATATATCCTTTACTAAAATCAGGTTATCAGAAGTTTGAATTTATATTTACTTCAATGAAAAATGAAGATGAAAATGAAATCAAAGAAGAAATAAAAGGACCTATTTACAAACTAGACTATAAGAAAATAAACAAAGGCAACAGGGAATATGATAACGACATATTATCCTTATGTTTTGATTCTGCTAAATCTAGGCAAGAAATAGCTAAATTAACTCCATATACAAGTCGCTCATCTTTTCTTACTAGCGTACTTAATCCTCTTCTAGAAGCCTCTTTATTGCTTCCTACAACCAAGTTCAAGACTTCACCAAATAATAAATATTTCACTAATCCAGCCAAAGTAAAAAGAATAAAAAAGTAGCCACCGAATTTTGTTTCGATAGCTACTCTTGTAGAGTTATTTCTCTATTAATTCGAGCTTTTGATTTTCAAATTTCATCAAATAGGCTTTCTTAGTAGATAAGTTGCCTTCGACGATCCTAGAAGCAATATAGGTTTCAATTTGATCTTGGATAAATCTCTTGAGCGGACGTGCTCCAAATTCGGTATTGTAAGCAGAATCTAGGACATAATCGGTAATAGAATTATCAAAATCAACTGAATAATATTGTTCCTTCAGCCTTTCTTGAAGTTCGTTTAACATCTTCTTGACGATTAAGCGTTGAGTTTCCTTGCTTAATGGATTGAAATAGACAATTTCATCAATTCTATTAAGGAATTCTGGCTTAAAGGTTGTATGAAGTAGCTTCTCGACCATGTCTTTGTGTCCATCAAGGATATATTCAGATCCAAGGTTAGAAGTCATGATGATGACCGTATTCTTAAAGTCAACTAATCTACCTTGAGAATCGGTTAGTCTTCCTTCATCTAGAACCTGTAATAAGAGGTTAAATACTTCAGGATTGGCTTTTTCGATTTCATCAAACAGGACTATGGAATAAGGATTTCTCCTAACTTTTTCAGTTAATTGGCCACCTTCTTCATAACCAACATATCCTGGAGGAGCACCTATTAAACGTGAAACGCTATAACGTTCCATATATTCAGACATATCAATTCTAATGATGTCATTTTCATCATCGAATAAAGCTTCTGCCAAGGCTTTTGAAACCTCAGTCTTACCAACCCCAGTAGGACCTAGGAACAAGAATGAACCAATTGGTCTATTAGGATTTTTAATACCTGCTCTCTGACGAAGGATTGCATTATAGACTAGGCTAATCGCACTATCTTGTCCAATAACACGTTTATCCAAGACATTTTTAAGGTCTAGCACCTTTTCTCTATCGCCTTTATTAAGCGAAGAAGTAGGAATTCCAGTCATTCTAGATACAATCTTAGAAATCTCTTCCTCATCAACGATTTCGTTAACTAGGCGGTCAGAAGAGCCTTCTTTGGTTAATGAAGTAAGTTTACTCTCTAATGATGGAATTACTTGATATTGAAGTTTAGAGGCTTCTTGGTAATTCCCTTCAGAGAACTTGACCCCTAGATCAAATTTGGCTTTTTCTAGTTCTTTCTTAATCTCTTTAGCCTCATTGATGCCTTCTTTTTCTTCTTTCCATTTCTTAGAAAGAGAATCAAATTGGACTTTTAAGGAAGTTAAATCATTATTCAAAGACGCTAATCTAGTCTTTGAAGAATCATCTTTTTCCTTCTCCAATGCGACCTTTTCGATTTCAAGTTGCCTTATTTTCCTATTAACTTCATCAAGTTCAGTAGGCATCGATTCGATTTCGACTTTAATAGAAGCACAGGCTTCATCAAGTAAATCTATAGCCTTATCAGGCAAGAACCTATTGGTTATATATCTATTAGATAAAGTAGCGGCGGCAACTAGAGCCCCATCGGTAATCCTAACCCCATGGAAGGATTCAAACCTTTCCTTTAATCCACGAAGGATAGAAATGGTATCAGCAACAGTCGGTTCACCAACCATGACAGGCTGGAATCTACGTTCTAGAGCCCTATCTTTTTCAATATATTCCCTATATTCATTTAAGGTAGTAGCACCAATACAATCGATTTCCCCTCTTGCTAGCATTGGTTTTAGCATATTTGAAGCATCTAGAGCCCCATCAGCTTTCCCAGCGCCGACAATAAGGTGGATTTCATCGATGAAAAGAATAATCTTTCCATTTGATTCTTTTATTTTATTAAGGACAGCTTTTAACCTTTCCTCAAATTCGCCCCTATATTTAGCCCCAGCAACTAGAGCGCCCATATCGAGCTCATATACTTCCTTCCCTTGAAGAGAAGTCGGTACATCGTTTTTGACTATTCTTTCAGCCAAACCTTCAACAATCGCAGTTTTACCAACGCCAGGTTCACCTAGCAAAATTACGTTATTTTTAGTTTTTCTAGAGAGAACTTGGACGACTTTCCTGATCTCATCATCTCTACCGATGACTGGATCAAGTTTTCCGTCTCTGACCGCATCATTTACATTACGGCCGAATTTTTCCAATACATTAGGATCGGAAGCATAGTCTATTGGACCTTGTTCTTGCATATTCATATGTTTCTTTCTCCTTTCACCAACTCAATGGCTATATTTACTATAATACATTTTTTAGCACTCGCAAGGGTTGAGTGCTAAATATTTGCAAAAAGAAAACCGCCACTAACTTAATAATGGCGGCTAAAGAGATTAAA
>JALEUF010000163.1 GCA_022781015.1 Caryophanales bacterium | reverse complement strand
AGGGTTAAACGATGCAATCACTAATTTCATCGAAAATAGATATGTTAGGGAAACTGCCGATTATATCTCTTATTTTGCAACTGTTACCCCTGAAATCGGTCAACCATATTTAGGAAGCGTTGCTCTTGGAGTTGGAATTGGGATATTGATTAGTGTTGTCTATTTAGTTCTTAGATATGGCATTTCTAGAGCCTTATCAATGGGAATAGTAGTAACTGCTTCAAGCTATATTGCCGTTGCCTTCTTCGTAATTGCTAGAATTTCTACTTCCCCAGTAGTTGCCCTTGGTTCAGTTGGAGTTGCTCTAGTCGGCTTCTTACTTGCCTTATTCATTGCAACTTATGAAAAGGAATTAGTTGCCTCTACACATGCTAAAGAAAGAGGAACTGTTGAATTTAAGCTTGATGTTGTCAAGAAAGCCACTTCTAGACAAGCTGGTATCCTTATCATCTTTGCTTTACTAGCTGCTTATGTTGGCATTGTCTATTTCGCCTTTGGGCCAATTTACTTCATGTCGCCATATCTAAGCTTCATATTAGGATTAGCATTTGCTCTAGCTACTACCTTGACCTTATATCCATTCTTATATTCTTGCTTCGTCAAGATGTTCTCCCACATCAAGATCAAGCCACTTAAGAAGAAAAAGAAGAATGTCGGCGGTCAATTAATGAAAAAGAAGAAATCTGCCGAGCCAGAAGAAGCTATCTTTATCGGTATCAATGACTAATGGATACTTTTCTAGAGAAAATAAAAAAATATTATAATCTTGATGAAGAAGGTTTTAGCAAACTGATTGCTAAGCCTTCTTTTGCTAATATTCCTCTAATTAATGACCATCCTAGCGTTATAAAGGCCAAGGAAAGGATAGAAAAAGCTATCAAAGATAATGAGAAGATAATTATCTATGGCGATTATGATTGCGACGGCATCATGTCGACCTCGATTATCTATTATTCCTTGCTTAAATTAAATAAGCATGTATCTTTCTTTATCCCTTCTAGATTCAAGGATGGATATGGCCTAAATCTAGACAATGCCAAAAAGATAGCCAAGGCAGGCTACTCTTTATTAATATGCGTCGATAACGGAGTCAATTGCTTCGAAGCTATTTCCTATTTAAAGGAAAACGGTATCGACACATTGATAATCGACCATCATGAAATAGGAGAATCCTTGCCTGAAGCTATATCCATTATCCATGACGATTTATTGGATTATGGGGAATATAATGTCTCGGCTGGTTATCTTTCTTTCTTGTTTTCGATTTGTTTACTAGGAAAAGTCGATCCATATCTATTAGTTTTAGGTGCTATATCGATAATTTCTGATACAATGCCGATGAAATCCTATAATAGGGAAATAGTAGCCTTGGCTTTATCTTTAATTAATAAGAATAAATATCCGACCATATTCAATTTGACTAATGCAACCTATATCGATGAGAAGGTTTTGGGAATGGAAATAGTCCCATCAATTAATGCAGTAGGTAGGATTGATACCGGATATGATGCGAATAAATTAGTCCATTATTTTGCGACTGATTGCAAAGATTTGAAGCAATCTTCCTTATTGGCCCTTGAATATAATAAGAATAGGAAAGAGATGACCAAGGCAGCTTTAGCTGAAATCGATATCGATAAAAATAAATCTAGTGTCTGCATCTATACTAGTCTTGGGGAAGGTTTAAATGGCTTATTGGCATCTAGAATTGTCGTAGAAGAAAATAAGCCAGTTGCCATCTTTTCTTCTTCCTATAAAGATAAAGATATTTTAGCAGGATCGCTTAGAAGCAAGCCTGGGCTAAATCTAATTGATTTCTTCTCTAGTTTAGGTGAACTTCCTATTAGAAAAGGTGGACATTCTTTTGCAGCAGGGGTAGCTATTAAAAAAGAAGATTATGAATTATTTAGGGAAAAGCTTGAAGAATATGCCTCTAGCCATCATTTTACAGAGCCAAAAAAAGATGAAATAAGCATCTCTTTAAGCGATATATCCATGGAAAATTATAAAATCCTAAGGAAATTCGCTCCTTTTGGCCATGATTATGAAGAACCAACATTTGTTATAGAAAACGTCCCGACTTCGGCTTTAAAATTCAATAGATTAGGTTATTTAACCTTTAAAATAAGCCCGAATTCTGAAGTTTTCTCCTTTTCTATAAAAGATGATATCTTGAATAAACCTAGTTTAGATATGGAAGGGAAATTCCGTCTAAACGAATTTAGAGGCTCCTTCAAGATACAATTTGCCTGTAATGAAAAGAAATAATATATATTATTTTTGGTTTTAGCCTATACTAGAAGGGTATGGAAAATCTAGTAGATCAAAAAACAACATTACCTCCAAATGGAGGATACCCAATGCATACTTTCGAGGACCTTAAGGCCTTGTATTATGTCTATATCAGCAATCCTAACGATAGGAAGATGATAGAAGACGCCTATTTATTTGCCAAAGCCAAGCATGAAGGGCAATTTAGGAAATCAGGTGAACCTTATATCCATCATCCAATCGAAGTTGCCTATATTTTAGCATCCCTCCAATCTGGGCCTGCCACAATTGCATCTGGGCTTCTCCATGATGTAGTGGAAGATACAGATGCGACAATCGAAGACATCGAGAAGATGTTTGGGGAAGATGTTGCAAAGATTGTAGATTCCCTTACTAAGATCCAAAGGATGAAATTATCCAAGATGACGGCTGAAGATTTCGAAGCCGAGGATCATCGAAAGATATTTTTAGGCATGGCAAGAGATGTTAGGGTCATCATTGTCAAGCTTGCCGATAGACTTCATAACCTTAGGACCTTGGATTCTCTTTCTCCTGAAAGACAAAAAGCCCTTGCTAAGGAAACAATTGAAGTATTTACCCCGATTGCCCATAGGTTAGGTATCTATTCCGTCCAAAGCGAGATGGAAGATTTGTCCTTAAAATATCTAGAAAGGGATAAATATAATTCCATTTTAAAGCTAGTTAACGAGAAATACGAAAATAGAAAGCACTCCCTTGAATTATTAAAGAAAAGGATTGCTGATATTTTGCTCGAACACAATCTTCCTTGCAAAATGGAATCTAGGGTCAAATCCATCTATTCCATTTACCGTAAGATGTATCAAAAAGGCCATAGCTTCGATGAAATTTACGATGTCTTAGCTATTAGAGTCATCACGAAGACAGTTATTAACTGTTACGAGATATTAGGTATTATCCATTCTACATATAAACCAATCCCTGGAAGATTTAAGGATTATATTGCCATGCCGAAGCCGAATATGTATCAATCGTTACATACTTCGATTGTTTCTGGTGATGGTCAGATATATGAAATCCAAATAAGAACCGAAGAGATGGATCAAGTTGCCGAAAGTGGTGTTGCGGCCCACTGGAAATATAAAGAAGGTGGCCATTATAATGCGAAGGATGAGCAAAAAGAAATCGAGGAGCAGCTCCATTGGTTTAGGGATTTTGTCTCTCTTTCTGGGGAACAAGATGGTACTGCTAGCGAATATATGGCTTCTCTTTCAAATGATATATTTGGGGCGAATGTCTATGTCTTTACTCCTTTAGGTAAAGTTATTGATTTACCTGCTGGGGCAACTACTTTGGATTTTGCCTATAAAATCCATACAAAAGTAGGCGACAGTGCGATTGGGGCGGTAGTTAATGGGGTCCTTGTTCCTTTAAATACTGTCTTGAAAACTGGCGATGTCTGCGAGATTAGGACATCAAAGACTTCTTCTGGTCCGAATAAATCCTGGCTAGAAATTGCTAAGACATCTTCTGCTAAATCCCATATCAAGAAGGCGCTTCAGAAAAAAGATGCCGCCATCATGAAAGAAGAGAAAGTCAGGATTGGTAGGATTTCCTTACTCGATTCTTTTAAGTCGCAAGGATTTAATGAAGAAGAGACACTAAAACTAATAGATAATGATAAGCTCCGTAACGAATACCATTTCGATAATTTAGATGATTTGTTTGTCATGGTCTCGCAAAAAAATCCAGCCCCTGGGACAATTCTTTCCTTCCTCCATATAAGGAAGAAACCTGGATTTGAATTCAAGAAGAAAAAAGACAGTGCTAGTGATAATTCTTCTCCAGTCAATGTGCCCGGCGGAAGTAGCGGCCTAGCTATATCTTTAGGCAAATGCTGCACCCCAATTCCAGGAGATGATATTGTTGGCTATATTACTAAAGGAAAAGGGATTACTATCCACCGTAAGTCTTGCCCAAATATTGCAAACGAGCAAAAACGATTAATAGATGTATATTGGAAAGAAGACTTAGGAATATCTAGATATCCCGTAGATATCGAGGTTTATTCTAATGATAGGCCTGGACTATTAAATGATGTACTGCAGGTAATGGCTTCTAAAGGAGTTGGCGTTACCGATTTAAAGGCCCACTTGATACAAGAAACACTAAATGACGTCGTTTCGATGACTATCACTGTTAGCGATGCAAAGGTATTGAGCGATTGCTTTGCCTTGCTTCTAGGCATCAAGGGCGTCTACTCTGTAGAAAGAGTGATTCATTGATTAGTTGTAATTGTTAACTAGCCTTAGGAAGTCTATAATTATTAACGACTAGAAAGGACTTTTTAGTATGCAAATCAAAGGTGTTAAAGGTACTCATGATTTATATGGGGATGAAAGCTATTGCTATGACTATATAGAAAATATATTTTCCATTGTTGCCGAACTTTATAATTACAAGAAAATCGAGACTCCATGTCTAGAATATACGGAAGTTTTCTCTAGGGGTACTGGTACTTCTAGCGATGTTGTCCGTAAGGAAATGTATACTTTCCTCGATAAGGGGGATAGAAGCGTAACACTTCGTCCTGAAGGGACAGCGGGTGTAATGAGGTCAATTGTCGAGAATAAGCTATATGCGACAAATGACTTGCCACTTAAAGCATATTATGTTGGGCCTGTCTTTAGGTATGAAAGGCCTCAACTTGGTAGATATAGGCAATTTTACCAGGCTGGGATAGAAGCAGTCGGAATTGATTCAAGCGAATTAGATGCCGAAGTCGTAGTATTTGCGATGAGAGTACTAGGCATGCTTGGATTTAATGGGCTTAAGGTAAAAGTAAATACCTTGGGTGATAAAGAATCTAGATTAGCATACAAAGAAGCCTTGAAAGCCTATTTTGCCCCTAGAATCGAATCTATGTGCGATGACTGCAAGGAAAGACTTAAACTAAATCCCCTTAGAATCCTTGATTGCAAGGTAGATGCTGATCAAGAAATTGCTAAAGGCGCCCCAAAAATGAGGGATTATTTATCCAAATCCAGCGAAGAAAGATTCTATCATACATTATCGATATTAAATGAAGTTGGAATCGAATATGAAATCGATGATTCTCTTGTCAGGGGACTAGATTATTATGGAGAAATAGTATTCGAAGTACATATGCTTTCTCCTACAGGAAAAGATTATGGGGCCTTGCTAGGTGGAGGACATTATGATGGACTCTTGTCTAGCTTCGATGGACCTAGCGATATCGATCACGGGGTTGGATTTGCCCTTGGGATGGAAAGAATCTATTCTTTAATGAAGGAATTTGATTTATTAAAGGATATCAAGCAGGAACTAGATATCTATTTAATGCCACTAGGAGAGAAGGCAATGGAATATTCTTTCTCCTTAGCAGAACAACTTAGATCACTTGGATATTCTATTGATAGGCCATATAAAATGGCTAAATTAGGATCTTATTTCAAAAAAGCCGAGAGATCTAGAGCAAAACTGGCCTTGATATTTGGAGATGAGGAACTAGAAAAAGGAATCATCCAAATAAAAGATTTAGACAAGAAGGAACAAAAAGAAGTTTCCTTGGATAATCTAGATAAGGAACTAGACGAATTATTTAATGAAGAAGATCATCATCATCACGAATAAGGATATTTATGGAAA
>JALEUF010000185.1 GCA_022781015.1 Caryophanales bacterium | reverse complement strand
AAAAACAATGACTGAATCATATTTTTTTGCTTCGTCAAATCCTTTACGTATTTCTTCTTCGTTGCTAATTTTCTTCCATACTGCATCAGAAGCACTTATTTCAATGCAAGGGATATTTAGATAAGCTGCTATATCACGAACAATACGAGTTTTTCCAGTTCCGGGCGCCCCGTATAAAAGCCATCCACGTGGATTATGTACTCCTTTGGATGCATATAATTCGTGATTTTGGACCAAGTCAATTAACTGGGCCATCTCTAGTCGGATATCATCATATCCTGCAAAATGAGGGAACATTTTGTTTAGTTTTTCTCTTGTTTCTTTTTCCATTTGACTCCTCCTTCGAGTATTTGGACTAGTAACATTCTATTGCCTATACCTACATTAAAAATGTATAGATTAAAATATAGTTAATATTTCTATCTATTCGTTTTCTTCTTTATCTGCCATTCATGGCTAGCTTCAATTGGATCGTCAAAATATTTCCATTCAGGAATTATATCTATAGAAATATCCTTATTAATTAAAATATCTATCCTATCATTGATTTCATATGACTTGCCCTTAAGCAATTCGCCCCCGTTAATTAATAAGGATTTGCAGTAAATATAATTCTTACTAGAAACACTAGATAAATACATTAATTTATCTTTGGTTACTACGTTATTAGGTTTAATAAATACGGTATATTCCTTTTGGTCTTCATCTAGAGGATGAAAATAGGAAGTTGCATATGAATAGCCGCATTTACTGCATTCAAAAGTTAATCCAGGTGGTTCCCATGTAAAAATAGCCTTGCCTTTGCAAACTGGGCAAATAGCTTCTTGATAATATATAACCCCATACCTTTTCATAAATATAAGTCTAACAAAAATTAGGAGACATTTAATCTGAATTATGAATATTTTAGTAATGGATTATAAGGACAACCAAATTCCTAAAAAGGTTATATTCCTTATCTATTTAGATATTTAGCAAGTTCAAATTCGCTGACGGTTGTATGGTATTCCTTCCATTCCTTTTCTTTCGCATCTATATATTTATAGAATAGATGATCCCCCATTGCTTCTTGCATCAATATGCTCTTCTTAAATGCCTTGACAGCAGAATGAAGGGTTTCAGGAAGGCGCTCTATCCCTTTTTGTTCGATTTGGTCTTCGCTCAATGCGAATAAGTTATCCTTAACTGGAGGTATAATATCATCTTCTTTGATATTAGATATGCCTTCTAGTCCTGCTGCTAAAATACCTGCCAAGGCTAGATAAGGATTCGCACAGGGATCGACATTCCTAAGTTCAGTCCTAGTCGCATTGCCTCTAATCGCAGGAATCCTAATAAGTGAGCTCCTATTCGCATCACTCCAGCAGGCATATATAGGGGCTTCATATCCACTTACTAACCTTTTATATGAATTTACTATTGGATTAGTTAGCAATGCTAATTCCCTAGCATGCAACAAGATTCCACTAATCCACTTCTTGCATAATAAGGATAATTCCATATCAGCATCCTTATCATAAAATAAGTCACCTTTAGTTGAATCAAATAATGAACAATTTGTATGCATTCCATTGCCAGCTTGCTTATTTAATGGCTTCGGCATGAAAGAAGCTAGATATCCATGCTTTCTAGCAATTACCTTTACTACTTGCTTGAATATCTGCACCTTATCACAGGCAGTTAATACATCATTATATTTGAATGTAATCTCGTTTTGTCCTGGACCAACTTCATGGTGGGATGTCTGCACTTCAAACCCCATCCTTTCTAGAGTAAGGGCAATTTCCCTGCGTATATCCTCCCCTCCATCAAATGGGGATAAATCAAAATATGAAGCATTGTCAGATAATTTAGTAGATATATTCTCGTTATCTAATTTAAACAAATAGAATTCAGGTTCAAAACCGACATACATCTTCTCGATACCCATGTCGTTCATCACCTTTATTTGCCTTCTTAATATATATCTAGGATCTCCCACGAATGGTTTTCCTTTAGGGGTATAGACATCACATATCATCATGGCCACTCCCCCATAGCTATCGTTTTCAAATGGAAGGGTGGTAAATGTATCAATATCAGGATATAGATACATATCCGCTTCTTTAATCCTTACAAACCCTTCAATCGAAGATCCATCAAACATGATCTTATTATTCAAGGCGTCATCTAATTTGGATATAGGTATCTCTACTGCTTTTATATCTCCAAGCATATCGGTAAACTGCAATCTTAAATAAGAGATGTTATTTTCTTCTATTATCTTTTCTATATGTTTACGGTCCATAATGGTTACCTCGATAAATTCATGAGAATAATCCTATAACATGATTAGTTTATGTAAATATTTTTCTTATTGAATTTAACTAGTCCCAAATAGATAGGATTAGATGAAATGAAAAAGGACTAAAAATGATGATTGGCTTAAATAAAGATAAAGAAAATGGAAAGTGAATCCCCGTGATTAAAGTAAGATAATTAAAAGATTAAAAGGTTATTTTTTGTTGCGTAGCTGTTTATTCAATTTTGCTATCTCTAGTTTTGTTTTATCTTTTAATTTATTTAC
>JALEUF010000165.1 GCA_022781015.1 Caryophanales bacterium | reverse complement strand
AAAGTTCTTCCGTAACATCTCCACTGAATCCGCCAATATCGACTCCGACATTAGCAACTCCAGATATAGACATTGAGCATAGTTGAGGGATCGATAATCTTAAATGGGAATATATGGATTGATTATCTCCAGTCCACATTGTCGAATATCTGCTAGTCCCAGCATAAGCAGCCCTAGTGATGACATATGGCCTTTTATTGGCCTTTATAAATCCATTATAAGTAGCTTCGTCCATGCAGTGCCCATAGACATTATGCGCTTCTTCATGGCTTATCCCACCCATATCAACATCCATTGGCAATGGGCCTTTAAATGAGGCAGGTTCATTCATATCGTTCCAGATTCCATCCATCCCATTATTTAAGAAAGAAGCAACTAGATTGGACCACCACGATTTTGTCTTTTCATTAATAAAGGATGGGAATACGGAATCCCCTGGCCAGACTTCGTTATGATATATTTTGTTATTTTGCTTAGAAAAATAGTCGCCTTTCAATCCATCTTCATAGACAAAATAGTTTTCTCTAGCAGCAACTCCGGCATCAATAATAGTAACTACATGTATGCCTTTTTCTTTAATTGAGGCGACCCATGTAGTGAAATTCGGGAATTTAGTATCATCAATTGTGAAGTCTTCATATTTATGCATATAGTCAATATCTAGATAGACGCTAGATAAAGGAATATCTGCATTTTTATATCCTTCAATGACTGCTTCTACTTCTTCTTTATTCATATAGGACCAACGACATTGTCCACTTCCTAGGCTCCATCTTGGAGGCAACGAGTTTCTGCCAGTTAAAGCCGTATAGGCGGAAATTACATCATTAAGGCAGCCGATAAAGAAATAAGCATCGATAGAGCCTTTTTCAAAGCTATATATAACTTCATCATTAACAGTCTTATTAAAATCGAAATAAGTTTTATATGTATTGTCAAAGAATGCCCCGATGGATTTGTCTTTTCTAAATAAGGTGATAAAAGGAATGGACTTATATAGGGATTTAAACATTTCGGTATGCGCAGAAGGAAGATCACTGTTCCAATTTATATAGTCATATCCTCTTCTATCTAATGGGCCTGCTTTATCGCCTAATCCATACACGGGTCCATTATTTTTAATTCGTAAGCCTCTTTTAAAAGAAACTTGTTTGTTAGAAGCATGTCCTTCTTTTTCTAGTAAAGATAAATCATTTTCTTCGACTTCTTTTTCTTCAAAATAAGAAGATTCAAGAACTAATTCATCATTAATAAAAGCCTGTAAATTAAGTTCATCATCAATTCTAACTTCTAGGTTACTATAGTTAAATATAGCTACATGTCCTTCTTCTTTTGTTTCTATTCCATCATTAGCAGTTACTAAATTCTTGACTGCAAAAGATTTAGGAGAATTTATTTCATGAAGCCTAAAAGAATAAACTGATAAAAAAGAAAATAGAAATTCACCGTGGTTAGTTTGAATTTTGAATTCGTTATTTAATTTATTGATTTTCATAAGTGTATGTTAACACATACTTAAATGTATTTGATAAAAGAATTGAAGAAAAAACGAGATGCATACACACCTCGTAATTTGCTCTTGGTGACCCCAGCTGGAGTCGAACCAGCCATTGGACCTTGAGAGGGTCCCGTCTTAACCGATTGACCATGGGGCCAAGCGGTATAATTCTACTAGCCTACCCCCAAAATAAGCAAGAAGAATATCTTATAAAGACGATATTATTGCATCAATTCTAGAATCGACTTCATTCTTTCCTAGAATCTCAAGTATTTCGTGGAGGTTTGGAGATTGTCTAGAACCGGTTACGGCAAGGCGAAGAAGTTCGGCACAATCTGAAGTAGAACCCTTATAGGCATCTGGATTAGCTTTGTAATCCTTATTAGAAGAAGCAAATCCTTTTTCTTCTCCAATAAGCTTAACGCCATTCCACCAAGTTGATTCATCAACGCCATATTCCATCTTTTCCTTTATAGATAGAAGGACGTCTTTAACTAATTCGGAACTGAATCTAGAATCAAATTCTATTGAAGCAGCTAGTTTCTCCCATTCATCATGGTAGAAGAATTTAACTAAAGGATAGATATCAGAATATTTTGCATAATCCTTTCTTGGATTCTTTCTATCTTTTTCAATATTAAGAATCTTTTTGAAATAGGTTGGATCCAATTCGATTTTGCTTAATAAAACTTCATCATGTCCTTTTGCATATTCATAAACTGCATTATAGAGTTCATCTAGAGGCATCTTGGCAATGATTTCCTTAGAGAAATAATTTAGTTTGCCTTCATCAAATAAAGCTCCATCTAGTGACATCTTCTTAAGAGAGAACTTGAAGTTTTCGATATCGAAGTTCTTATTGGCAATGCACCACTCCTCAAAATTGGAATTAGCAATGGACATCAAATAGACAAGCAAGGCCTTTGGGCAATACCCGTTATCAAGGAAATAGGAAACAGCAGCTTCAGGATCTTTTCTTTTTGATAGTTTTCTCTTGTTGCCATGATCTAATTTCATTATGGATGGGATATGGGCATATTTTGGTGCTTTCCATCCTAAAGCCCTAAACATATCTAGATGGATTGGAGTAGATGGAATCCATTCTTCTCCTCTAGTAATGATAGTTGTACGCATGAAATGGTCATCGCAAACGTGGGCAAAATGATATGTAGGAAGCCCATCGGATTTTAGGATAACAACATCGGTATCGTTATCCTGCAATTCGATTTCTCCTCTAATGGCATCGGTAAACTTCGTCTTTTTATCATGGTCCCCATTGGATTTAAATCTAATGACCCAAGGAGTACCAGCTTCAATCTTTTCGATTCTTTCATCAACGCTTAGATTTCTATCCCTAGCATAGGCTCCATAATAGCCAGGAAGAATTTTGTGTTCTTCTTGGAACTTCCTAATGGCATCTAAGTCTTCTGGAGTGCAGAAATCAGGATATGCACGTCCTCTTATGACCAATTCTTTAATAACGGCGCGGTAGATATCTTTTCTTTTTGATTGTTGATATGGACCATAATCTCCAACATCACCATTTGGAGTATATCCTTCGCTAGAGATGATTCCGAATTCTTTTAATTGTTCGATTAATAAATCTCCAGATCCTTCAATTGTCCTTTTGGTGTCGGTATCTTCAAGTCTAAAGTAATACACTCCACCACTTTGTTTAGCAATTGTATAGGAAATTAAGGAAGTAAATAATGATCCAGTATGCAAGAATCCTGTTGGGGATGGAGCAAATCTAGTAACCTGGGCTCCTTCGCCTAGATTCCTAGGTGGATATCTTTTTTC
>JALEUF010000124.1 GCA_022781015.1 Caryophanales bacterium | reverse complement strand
AGAATCATCGAATTCAAGAAGATGGTATCTAGTTTCCATAAAGCAGGGATTAGGGTTGTAATGGATGTTGTATTTAACCATGTCTATCAATGTGAAAAATCCGTATTCGAGAAAGTAATCCCATCGTTTTATTTTAGGAAGAGACATAATGGCCAATTAGCTTCTACTAGTGGATGTGGCAATGATTTGGCAAGTGAAAAAAGAATGGTTTCCAAACTTATAATAGATTGCCTTACTTTCTTTGTCTCTACTTATGGTATTGATGGATTTAGGTTCGATTTAATGGGAATAAATGATGTAAATACGATTAACGAAGCTTATTGCAGGTGTAAGAAAATTAGACCTGACATCATTTTCTATGGAGAAGGTTGGAATATGGGTGGCGAGGTGAATGTACCTCTAGCTAATATGTCTAATTATGCCTTGATGCCCAATGTTGGTTTCTTCAATGATTTCTTTAGAGAAAGCGTGAAGAAATACTGCAGTGGAGATTTATATAATCTAGGAAATGCGATGAATAGTTATATTGGCAGCTGCATCGATTTCCATGCGAAGGCAAAGTTTCTAAATGCCAATCAATCGATAAATTATGTCGAATGTCATGACAATATGACTCTTTTTGATTCTTTAGGAAAGCTGAACCATAATTTAAGCGAAGAAGATAAATGCAAGATAATAAATTTAACCAACGCGTTCACGATGTTTTCCTTTGGCATACCTTTTTTCCATGCTGGACAAGAAATAGGACAATCCAAGTTTAATCACGAGAATACATATAACGAAGGTGATTATTACAACAAATTTTCATATTCATTACTAGAAAAAAGAAAGTCGATGTATAATTACTTTGTCGAGCTTATTAAATTTAGGAAATCATCAAGATTTTTGACTCTTTTTGATCCTAGAGTTATTGATTCATCGACTTATGTCGGGGAATATTTTGGGTCTATAAAGGTTAGCTTTAGCCTTTCTAGCCTAGTTTATCCACATAAGGAAATTGGATTCTATTTCAATCCAACTCCAGTTGACATAAACCTCCCATCTAGTGTTTATGAAGTTAATTTGCTTGAAGCTTCAAAAACAAAAGAAACTAGGATAATTCCTAAACGTTCTTGCCTTATTTATTATATTTGAGTCTATTTCCCGCAAAAAATTATAGGAGAATTTTATGATTTCGTCTGTTTTTTTGTCGGGTCGTCTTGGAAAAGTATTGCCTAACGGCCTCCGTATTGTCGAAGTGGACCGTGTTTTGCCTCTAGATGGAGGAAAATATGTCACCGATTGCTTCAAAGTCCGTTCTATGTTAAATGAAACTTCTTCCTTTTATAGGGGAAAAGAAGGCTGCCTAGTCATCATCAAGGGAAGACTTGAGATGGATGAAAAAGAAGGGTTAATTATAATAGGGGAGCTAGAAGAAGTATTTTCTCTTCCTGAAAAAATGCAAAAATACGTAACCGTAGAGTAGTTTTTTTCTTCATTTGGTTTATAGTAAAGGGGTATGAAAAAAATTATTAAGTTTTCGTTATTGCTTCTTAGATATTTCCCCTCAATCGCACATTATTATTTCTTTTATCTTCTTAGATATTCAAAGAACCCAAAGAAATATCCAATTGAGGAAAGATATTTTAGGATTAGGAAACTAGCCTTAAAGGTTTGCAAAGGCTTTAAAATCGAACTAGATGTAGAGAATAAAGAATATTTGCTTAATAGAAATTCTAGGACCATCCTAGTTTCTGATCATATTTCTGTCTTGGATATCGTTATGCTTATAGCTTTATCTCCGACTCCAGTTTCTTTTGTCGCTAAATCTAGTGTCAAACACCTTATCTTAATTGGCAAGGTTTTGACTTCAATCGACGGATTCTTCCTTGATAGAAACGATCCTAGAGATGCGATTAGGATATTTAGATCTGCGACTGAAAATATGAAAAATGAGCCTATTTCCTATACTATTTACCCAGAAGGGACGCGAAATAAATACCCCCTTACTAAACCAATGCTAGATTTCCACCCCGGTTCTTTTAAACTTGCCTATAAAGCCGAAGCCGATATTTTGGTATTTGCTGAATTTGGTACCCAAAGGATATTATCTAATAGCATGGATAGATCCAATTTGATCCAAATGAAATTCTTCCCTCCTATCAAATATGAGGATATCAAGGATAAGAATACGACCGAGATTGCTTCTATTGCTCATGAAATGGTTTCAAAAGAAGTGGAACTAATGAAAGAAAAATACATTAGTTATTTTGCTTCTAAAAAGCATAAGCATAAACCGGTTCACGGATTCAAGGTTGATTAATATGAGAGAAAACGAAGAAAAGAAATCCTCTTTATATAAGACAACGTGTACTGGTTTGGTTATTGCTTCCTTAGCAATATTTTTAGGTGTTATATTTTCGACAAGGAATTTTGTCTCTTCTTTAGAAAATAATCCAATCTGGCCCTATTTAGCCTTATGCTTGCCATTAGGTGTAATTTATGTTGCGATTGGTGTATTGGGCATGGTTTTCTTTTCTTTAGAAAATAGAACTTATTCAAAGATAGCTTTATTCATTATAGGATTAATCTCAGGGATTATATTTATATTGTCATCTATCCCTGTTTTTGTGGTTTTAAAAGATATCGCGATTGGAATATGTTCGATTGGGATTGGGTTTTGCCTTATATTTATTTCTTTCCTAGAAAGGACTTAATAGTTTCTTCTTAATCCTTTTGGATAATGGTTTTTGGCAGTTTTTGAGCTAATTTTTACTAATCCTAGATTAATGCTTTTATAACTAACCGTGTGGTATCCATTTGGATAATCTAGTTGAAAAGTTTCGCCAGCTAGGTATTTTTTGGTTTGTTCTATATTTAGTTCTATATTATTTATCTTGCTA
>JALEUF010000092.1 GCA_022781015.1 Caryophanales bacterium | reverse complement strand
CTTCCTAAAAGCTAAATCAACAAGGAATACTAGTAGGATTGGGGCTAATATACATATACCTATTATATATAAAGCCATAACATAGGAATAAGAAGTCGAGGAGAGGAAATTCAAAGGTCCAACTAATCCAGAAGTACCCATACCAGCCCCAACGGATAAACTTGATCCAAATTCAGCAGGGATATCATTAATTGGGAACAACATGGCAAATGGTCCTAATATAGCAGAGACTATAATTGTAGGTAGCCATATCAATGGTTTCCTGACAATGTTTTTGAATTGAAGCATGCTTGTACCTAAGCCAATTGCTAAGCAAGTCCAGATGGAATTATCTTTTTTGGATTGGATAGCAAACCCAACCATCTGGGTGCAGCATCCAATTAAGGCAGCTGCCGAGGCTAAAGGAGATATACCACCTATATTAATTGCAACGCATATAGCAACCGAAGATATCGGGGCAGTCAAGGCCATACCTACTAACATCGATACCAATATACACATAAAGAAGGATATGACTATATTAGAGAAACATAACCTGATTAATTCCCCTATTCCTATAGTTATATAATGGATTGGAGTTGCTAAGAGGAAAGAATATAACATAGCGCTACCTACTCCTAATAAAGGAATAAGTATCAAGTCTACCGGGGTCTTCTTTCTCATTACTAGCTTTATTACTAGTAAGGCTAATAAAGTCGATACATAGCAAGATAATGGGTCTTTTATTAAAGCTACTTCTCCAGTAGAGAAAGAGAAAGCATAATTACCAATCGCACCAGCAGATAAAATGGCAATGACAGCAACGCCACTTCTTTTCTTAGCTAAGGCAACACCTACTCCTATGCCAGCCCCCATCAATATTCCTTTTAACGGGGCAGTCCAACTTGATATTGCCTCCATCATTGGGATCTTGGCGAATAAATCAAATATAGTCCCAATAATAAGAGTGCCAAATAAACCGATGGCCATCCCATTGGAAGTGACCATGATGTTATTTTTTATATATTTAAGGGCTTTTAGTAATTTTTCTTTAAATGTTGGTTTTTCCTTGTTGTCACTAGAATTTAATATAGTCGTCTCGCCCATTATTGCTTACCTAATTTATAAAACGATTCAATTTCATCGATTTCTTTCAAGATGGAGGAAGATAATACTTCCGCGCCAGTCGAAGTAATCAATAAATCGTCTTCGATTCTTATCCCTATTCCTTTTTCTTTTATATATAGCCCAGGTTCATCCGAAATTATATTACCTTCTTCTAGAGGCAAATCCCTATCACTTAAATCATGGGTATCTAGTCCAATATGATGGGAAACGGAATGGAAATAATATTTAGATATATCTTCCTTATTGCTAATTATTCCTTTTTCAAGGCATTCAGATGCAAGATATTCTTTTGCTAATTCATTCAATTCTTTTAATGTAACCCCAGGTTTTGCAAATTTAGCAACTGCCTTATTCGCGCCCAATACAATTTCATATACCATTTTTTGGTATTCATTGAACTTGCCACCTACTGGGATAGTCCTAGAAATATCCGCGCAGTAATAATTATGTCTAGCACCTAGATCCATTAATAACAATTCACCAGTTTTGCATATTCCCTGTGGATTTGGGTAATGGAGGGTAGTCGCATTGACTCCGCTTGCCATAATGGTATTAAACGATTCACCTTGATATCCATTATCGTCATTGATGGCCTTTAAGAAAGTAGATACTAATTCATATTCTTTCGCCCCACCTCTAGTCTCGGCCATGACAAGCTTTATCCCCTGACGGGTAGTTTCAATCGCCTTGACGAATTCGCAGACTTCATATTTGGATTTAACCATCCTAAGTCTAGTGATGATTGGATTAAGCTCCTTAAAGGCCAAGCTTGGATAAGATAAAGATAATGTCTTTATAAACCCATCGACAAATAAAGCTGGTCCAATCTTTAATTCTGGATCGGAATCGAAATATATATTCTTGATTGGATAATTCTCATCTTTAATTAATGATTCTAGCCTTGGTTGGAAAGAAGGGCTAATCAAGACATTATTGATAGAAGAAATCTCTTTGGCTTCTTCTATTGTTAATTTCTTTCCATACCATTTCTCTTTGT
Source organism: Caryophanales bacterium (assembly GCA_022781015.1). Classification (GTDB taxonomy): domain Bacteria; phylum Bacillota_I; class Bacilli_A; order RFN20; family CAG-826; genus Alloenteromonas. The sequence continues at coordinate 173 of JALEUF010000092.1, read as the reverse complement.
TTTCATCATAGCTAGAAATAAACAATATAGCCTTTTCTTCGCCTTCGGTCTTAACTAGCAAAAGGATGGAATTTTCTTGTTCTATGCCAGTTAGGTAATAGAAATTCCTATTAACCTCAAATTTATAATCCTCATCCAAAGACATTATCTTTGGTTCGCCTGAGAATAAAATA
>JALEUF010000084.1 GCA_022781015.1 Caryophanales bacterium | reverse complement strand
AAAAAGAAACTCGTTTTTCATATTTTTATCCTTCCCCAACAAAAATCCTCCCCGCTAGGTGGAAGACTATTATAGTTTCCTCCAGACATCGTTCCTCTAGGGGGAGAGGCTACTAGCAAGCACTTACCGCTATAGCGGAGTTGCTAGCGCCATGGTTAGCTAGTTATAGGCGCTTCTTGATGCCTGGCTTTCGTCAGTGGCATAAGTTTATATTCATTAGCAAGACTAAACAAGCCTAGATTTTAATAACTAGCTTAAACATAAAGAAAAAGACCGCTATCATCATAACAATAACGGCCTGTAATAATTTATTTTGCTAAATATGCTTTTAAGGCTTTGGAAATTTGATCAGGGCAAGAAGTCTCTCCACCTCTAGAACCCCTGCATTTGATTCCTTCTAATTTAGCGATAGCATCTTCAACTTTCATTCCCTTTAGTAAGGAACCGATTCCTTGAAGGTTTCCATTGCATCCATAAGTAGCGACAAAGGATTTAATGACGCCATCTTCGATTTCGAAATCAAATTGCCTTGAACAGACATTTTCTGGCTTATAGGTATAAGTCATTATTTATCCTCGTGGCAGCAGCAATGGTGTTCTTCGCCTTCATGGCAACAGTGCTCATCATCGCATCCACAGTTAGAAGCAAATCCAACTAAGGTGCCATAGACTAATCCACTAGCATTAGCGGCATTGCTTTCATCGGTATCAATATGCATGGCAAGAGAGAATTTTGGGGAAACACGGACAATGGTATCACCAAAGATGGTTTCTCTTTCTGGGGTCTTGACATAAACCATGACGGATTCGCCATCTTGAACATTGAATTCCTTGGCATCTTCTGGAGTCATGTGGATATGACGCTTAGCAACGATGACGCCTTCTTCTAGATGCAATTCTTTGCCATTTGCAGGGTTAACAATGGTAACAGCCCCACTCCCTTTGACATCTCCAGAAAGTCTAATAGGAGCAGCAACGCCTAATGTTCTTGCATCTGTAGCGGATAATTCGATTTGGTTTAGATTCCTTAAAGGTCCAAGGATTGTAACTCCGTTGATAACTCTTGGCTTGCCAGTTTTTGGATTGACTGGTCCGACTAAATTGAGTTTGACATCAGAAGCATATTGCCCAGGTTGGGATAAATCCTTCTTTTTGTTTAAGACGGCGTGTTCGCCTTCTTTGGCATCCATTAGATAATCAAAGGCTTTTTGGTCTAAATGGATGTGACGTGCACTAGTTTCGACTAAGATTTGTTTTTCCATAAATAAAATCTCCAATTAACGGTTCAATTATAGTTCTATTTTTTATCTTTTCGAGATAATTTCCCTAAATTAGAAGAGAAAGAACAAAAAGAATATCTTTTTTTCTAACCAAAAATGGATAAATAAGGTATCCTATTTCGGTAAAGGAGGAGCCTTGATATGAAGGAAAACGAAAATAATGAAAAAAATACTTCCGTTACCGTAGCGGAAATTACAACAGAAGAACTACAAACTCTCATTAGAGAAAAAAATCGATCAGGGCTTCGCGATGTTTTTAAGCGTGTCCCTAATATCGATATTGCAGAAGCTGCCGATGAATTAGAGCCAAGCGAACTTATCTATATTTTTAGAAATGTCGAATCATCTTATACAGCAGATTTCTTTGATGATCTAAGTCAGGAAAGCAAGGAAAACCTTATCAAGACAATGACTGATAAGGAACTAGTCCCATTAATTAACGCCCAGTCTGCCGACGATGTTGCCGATACGGTAGGTGATATGCCTGCAAATCTAGCATCAAGAGTATTAAAAGCTGCAGACAAGGACATGAGAAAAGACATCAATACCTTGCTAAATTACCAAGATGACACGGCTGGTTCAATCATGACCACCGAATATCTAGAATTCCTAGATACCACTACTGTATCCTCTGCCATGAAAGAAATAAGAGCGAGAGGGAAAGATGCCGAAACTGTCTATACAATATTTGTTAGGAACTCTTCTAGACATTTTGTCGGAACTGTTGACCTTGATGATTTAATATTTGCTAACCCTGATCAAAAACTAAATGAAATAATGAATCAGGACGTTGTTTCCGTTTCTACTAATACCGACCAAGAAGAAGTTGGCCAAATGTTTAGACGTTATGACTTAAATGCCCTTGCTGTTTTAAATGAAGACCAAAGGCTAGTCGGTGTCATTACTATCGATGACGCTGTCGATGTCATGACTGAAGAATCCAATGAAGACTTTGCCCGTATGACCAACATGGAGCCAACCGAAAAGCCTTATATGGAAATGAAAATATGGGAAAACGCCAAGAAGTGTTTCCCCTGGATTATTGTCTTATTAGTATTAGGCACATTTACTACCATGGTACTAAATAGGCTTGAATTACAAACAATATTCACCCACCTTCCAATTCTAATTTCTTTTGTACCTACTTTAATGGATACAGGTGGAAATGCCGGAGGACAAACTACCGGTATGATGATTAGAAGCCTTGCCATGAAAGAATTCACCCCAAAAGAGACACTAAAAGTACTTTGGAAAGAGTTCAGAAGTTCAGTTCTTATCGCTGCTTTTGTTGCTTTGTTCGCCTTTGTTTGGATTACTCTTGAACAATATACTGGAATAGTTAGTCTCGGCCAAGTCGGTGATCCAAATGGAGTCAATTACGACTTTAGCAATTATACAATCTGGAACGGAAATGTCTTTAAAGGTCCTCTTGCTGGAGAATTTGCAATACACGCCTTAACCTTCTCTGCTTTAGTATCCGTTACAATGTTTGCAGCAATTTCAGTTTCCAAAATAATCGGAACATTATTGTGCATGGGTGCTGCTGCGATTAAAAAAGACCCAGCTTTATTAGCCCAACCACTATTAACAACTGTCATGGATGTCACGACATTATTGATATATTTCCTTATGGCGTGCATGTTCTTCCCAGCCTTTGCTTAATAAAGTGTTTGCAAAAGAGAGTATCTATCACTATAATCTCTCTTGCCGCGGGAGTGGCGGAATGGTAGACGCGTACGTTTGAGGGGCGTATCGGGAAACCGGTGTGAGTTCAAGTCTCATCTCCCGCACCAAAATTGATACTAATCGCACAAAAATGTGCGATTTTTTCAATTCTTCACTGTTGTATGTAAATAGATGGCAGTTTGAAATTGTCATTGAAAGCAACAGAAATTGCGAAATGGAATGAGCTATAATCTAAATTTATATCAAGCACTTGTCTCATTATGCCTCGCTATATATACTTACCAAGTACAAGTAGGAGAATTATATATGGTTATTTGCATTGTAATTGCCGGCATCATTGCCATGTTTAGTATTTTCGCATTTTTTGGAAATGCTTTTTCTAATACCGGAGGTACCGCAATTCCGAATATGTTCCATTTAATGTTTGGAGGATCGGGATTTTACCAAGGGTATTTAGTCCAATGGAAACAATATGGCTGGCTTACTTTTTTATTCGTATTGCAAATTCTAATAATGATTGTTGCCATAGTTGCTTTCGTCATTTGCTACAACATAAAATCAAATTATGGCGAAGAATCCCGTGGTGTTGAAGTTTCAGTAATAATGATATTGTTGTCTTTAGCTGCATTAATTATCTCATTTTTCACGCTAACAATTACGGACATTAACCAGGATGGATATTATAATGTTCAATTGGGACTAGGCCCAATCCTTTACTCTGTTTTGCACATAATTACCATAATTATGCTAATCGGAGGAATTGTAATATACGTTATTCAACCATCTTGCACTTATAGACCAAAGTCCACAAGCACTTACAAGCCTTATTCGTCTCAGACGGTTTTGAACGCAAAATCAAGCGAATCGGCAGCTTCAAAACCTAACGTTTCGCCTAAAACAACACTATCAGAAAACGAAAAAATTGACTTAATTTTAAAGTACAAAGAAATGTTGGATGATGGAGTTATCACCCAAGAAGAATTTGACAAAAAGAAAAAAGAATTGCTTTAATTTTATTAATCAACTAAAAGTTTAAACAAGTTGCATATAAAAGCATTGCTTGAAACAAAGTGTCTTTTTGTTTTCAAATCTTATATCATGGATGCAAAGACAAGTTTGAATTACGTACATATTCACAAAGCCATCTAATCGTAAAAAACGTGGGAACCCACAAAAATTAAGAACAATATGATAGAAAGAAAGAAATACCTAGATTTATTAATAAAGTCCAAAGAAAATGGCTTTCCTAAAGTTATTACGGGAATTAGAAGATGCGGAAAATCGTATCTTTTAAACGTTTTGTATAAGGATTATCTATTAAAAAATGGGATCAATGAAAATAACATCATTGAAATGGATTTAACAAAAATCTCTAACGCATATTATAGGGACCCTATAT
>JALEUF010000075.1 GCA_022781015.1 Caryophanales bacterium | reverse complement strand
TTGAAGAGCCAAACATCTTGACCATTGTTTCAATAATAGGCTTTTCTTGATACATTTCCTTAATTTGCTTATCTGCATCGAAAATAACAAACCCCTTGGATTTAAAATAAGCGGAAACACTAGATTTGCCTGCATGTATCGGGCCAGTTATCCCGATTACATAGGGTTTATATCTATTTTGCTGGCAAGTTGGACAATATGTAGTTCCTCTTCCTCCAACTCTAATCTTATGGAAAATAGATCCGCATCTAGGACACTTCTTTCCTTCTTTTCCATAGCAAAGCAAATAATCTTGCATTGAACCTGATTCATTTTCCTTGAAATGAAAGCTTTTTATCGTCGAACCTTTATTATTAATCGCCTTGTTTAAGACTGATATTGAATTTTTAATGATTTCTTTACATTGCTCCACGCTAATTTTATTAGATGGGGTAGTTGGATGTATTCTAGATGCATATAAAACTTCATCATCATAAATATTCCCTAATCCAGAAATCAAATTCTGATCAAGCAAGGCTTCCTTTATGACATCTTTCCTTTTGCTTAATCCTTCAAATAATTCGATTTCACTAATTTCAAAAGGCTCTTTGCCTAGATTAGATAAAGGAGGAGTGGCTAAAACATCTTTTTCTTTGTATAAGGATATAAAGCCGAATTTCCTGACATCATTATAAACTAGTTTGGTGTTGTTATCTAAAATAAATTCGACTAAATCATGCTTTTTTCTAGGCTCATCTATAGGCTCGATAAAATATTTTCCTTCCATCCTTAGATGAGACAACAAACAAAAAGAATTATCTAGATGGAATAAGAGAAACTTGCCTTTTCTAGAAATATTAATAAATCTAGAATTAGTTACTTTATCTATAAATTCAATTAGGTCAGATTGAATTGTCTTGGAATAGATAATATTTATCTTGTTTATCTTCCTAGATGACAAATCTTTTTCTAAGACTCTTCTAAAAGTCTCTACTTCTGGTAATTCGGGCATATATTAATCCTTTGTTGAAGCAAAATTAGATCCAAATGAGCAACTTGCTTCCAATTTGACATCCATATTCACGCAAGTTTCCATGATTTCTTTAATCTTGTTTGGCAAGAAACTTTCCTCATCTTTATCCAAAAGGAAATCAAGCTCATCGTGGATCTGAAGAACCATCTTGCTCTTGTAATTGTTCTTAGTTAAAAATTCATCGACTTTAATCATGGCAATTTTAATTAAATCGGCCGCGCTTCCTTGGACTGGGGCATTTAAGGCAGCTCGCTTTGCTGCTTCGCGCTTTGCAAAATTAGGGGAAGTCAAATCTGGAAGGTATCTTCTTCTTCCAAACATTGTCTCGACATATCCGCTTTTTTCTGCATTTTCAATGATACTAGATAGATAAGTCCTTATTTCAGGATAATGGGTATAGAAGCTCTTTATTAAAGAAGAAGCTTCGGCGGGGGAGCAACCTATTTGCTCGCTTAATCCATAAGGAGTAGTCCCATATATAATTGCAAAATTAACTGCCTTTGCCTTCTTTCTTAAAGCATGTGGAACTTCTTCATCCTTACTTAATCCAAATACTTTTCTAGCAGTCTCGCTATGGATATCTCTACTAGAAGAGAATATTTCTTTGTAGTCTTTTGAGTTAGCTAAAGAAGCTAGAACCCTAAGTTCGACTTGCGAATAGTCTAAGGCCATAATCTTATTGGATGGATAATGGAAACACGCTTTTACTTTTAATCCATCTTCATCTTTCCCGGATATATTTTGCAAATTTGGATTAGAAGAAGATAACCTGCCTGTTGTAGTAAGGGCTTGGTTAAAGATAGTATGTACTTTCCCATCTTCTTGGATATGGGGGATAAAACCATCGACATATGTACCTAATAATTTTGCATATTTCCTATATTCAAGTAGGTGTTTAGGGAATTCGCTTTTGTCTAATAAGGAATTCAATATATCGCTAGATGTCCCTTTTCCTTTCGGAGAGACTAGTTTCATTTCATCAAATAAAATTGTACTTACTTGTTTAGGAGAAGCAGGATTGAATGGATGGCCTGCTAATTTAAACAAAATCTCTTCTTCTTCCTTTAATTTGTCTTTGAATCCTTTTCCTAAAGAGGATAGTTCATCCTTAGAAAGAGGGAAACCTTCTATTTCCATCTTGGCTAAAATCCTAGCCAAAGGAAGCTCGATGTTGTTATATAAATCTAATTGGTTATTGTCTTTTAATAACGATAAAGCCTTGTCTTTTATTAGATAAGAATTCCTAGCAATAGAAGTGCACCTCATCTTGTTGAAACTAGATAAAAGGCTAATTTCATCATGATCAACGCTTAATCCATAATATTCAAAGCAAGATTCCTCGACTGCGCAGATTGATGAATCCAATACATAAGAAGATAGCATTGCATCGAATATATCCCCATTTAATCCAATGCCAAATTTATTCAATATGACAATTGCTTTCTTATAATCATATGTAATCTTTGATATATCTTTATTTTCCAAGGCTTCCTTGAATTTAGGATTTTCTAAAATTAAGGAGAATGGGACATAATAGGATTTATCATCCATAAAAAGGGCAACCCCATGCGGAGTAACCTTATAATATGGCCCGTCATCGATATCAAAATAGAAAGAGAATCCGTCTTTAAAAGTAATATTATCTAAATTAGATAAAACAATTACATCGACTTTCTTTTCTTCCTTTTTAAGATCAGAAGAAGATAATTTGGCTTCAAGCTGCTTTAATTCATATTTGCTAGTAAAGGCTTTTGCCTTACTATATTCATATCCTTTATATAGAAGCGAATCTAGTTCAAATGGAAGATCTACATCCAATTTGATAGTGGCTAATTTCAAACATTCTCTTCCCATGGCCTCGCCATCTATTATCTTTTGGGCCATCTTACCTTTGATCTTGCCTTCTTTTGCAGCAAGGATAATCGAATCAAAATCCTGATATTCCTGGATTAATTTTTTAGCAGTTACATCTCCAATTCCTGCAATTCCAGGAAGATTATCGCTAGAATCACCCCTAAGTCCTTTATAAGTAATGGTTTGTAAAGGATAGAATCCAAATTCGGAGAATATATTATCTTCGTTAACATTCTTTAATTCGGATAGCCCCTTAACTGGTAGATTAATGGAGATATTTTTATCGATTAATTGAAGATAATCCCTATCGGAAGTATATATTTCTACCTTTATTCCTTTTCTAGAAGCTTCTTTGGCAACCGAGCCACAAATA
>JALEUF010000072.1 GCA_022781015.1 Caryophanales bacterium | reverse complement strand
CATGGAGATATGGAAGAAGAAATTAAATCCTATAGTAAGTCAAATAAAAGAATTAAATATCTAAGTCAAATAAGCAAAGACGAAAACTACAAATATGAATCGGAAGCCTATCTAAATATCAATCCTAGGCCATATCCAAGTATCTATGATCTTTATAGCGTCCCTTCTAAATTAATAGAGTATCTATCTTTGTCTAAACATATTGCATCTAGATATTGTTCTCCTTTAAATAAATACTTCCCTGCTTCTATAAATCTAATAGAAGGTTCAATCTATGATTTCTTTGTCTTACATATGGATAAGGAAAATAACCTGATTAACCTAAAAGAAAATGATTATCTAGAGACTAGAAAAGATTTTTCAGGTGATAAAATAAGCAAGGATATTATTTCTTTTTTAAAGTCATTAAATTAGATTCGATGGAATCTACAATAGAATTGAAATCGAAGTGAGAATCATAATATTTTTTGTTATTTCTTCCCATTTCATCTAGCTTTTCTTTATCTAAAGAAAGAATGGAATTAAAGGCATTAATAATAGATTCTTCATCTTCATTAGCAAGAAAACTTCCATTAGATTCTTCTAAAATCTTTCTGCCGTCTCCTTTAATAATTCCTAAAATCGGACGAGCATAATATAAAGAAGTGACTAATTTATTTGGGATAGTTTTCCCAACCGTTCCCCCTTCTTTTAAAGATACTATTAAAGCCGTTGCATTTTTATAATAGGCATTAGCTTCATCTCTTCTTTTTGGGCCTAGGTAAATTATTCGTTCTTCTAAATTATTTGATTTGATGTAATTGATGACGTCTTCTTTTTCTGAACCCATCCCAATTATTACTAATTTAGCCTTACCTTCAATTTTAGAAAAAGCTTTGATGATTTTATCTACCATCTGAAGTTTTCCGATGTTACCGCAATAAAGGAAAGTAGGCTCATCATAAATAACGCTTTCTTCTTTTTCTTTTGCTAGAAAGGCAGGCTGAGGAAGATATTCCAAAGGAACGTTTTTAATATGTAAATAAGAAGAAAAGTAATCTATAAAAGATGGAGAAGAAACTAAAATCTTGTCGCATCTAGAATAGATATATTTCGACCATATTTTCAATAAACAATATAATGGGTTGCTTCTTTTTATTGCATTTGTAATAAGAACGCTTTCTGGCCATAAATCCAAGCAATGAAGTAATAATGGTATATTTTGTTTCTTCCTTATCTTTAATGCAGGAGAAACCATGATAATAGGAGAAAGCGACATAGAATAAATCGCATCAAAATTGCCTATCTTCAAAGCTTTCTTTTTCGCATTTTTCCAAAATGAAAGATAATTTTCTATAATCGAGAACTTGCTATCTTTTCTTATCTTGCTATCAACTCTATATACTTCAACCCCATTAAGCACTTCATAATCTTTGTTAATATATTCAGATGGAATTTGATCATATCCATAAGTCGGCTTAGAAGTTAAAACAACGACATGGTGGCCTCTTTTAACTAATTCTTCTGCAATAGAAGTAATCGTAAAAGGCTCTGGATGATAATGTTGGCAAACAATCGCGATATTCACGGTAATATTATTAATCAACTGAAGATTTTCTTAAATAGAGAAGATTAATTTATTAACTTTTTAATGTAGTGGGTCCCTTATTTTTTGTTTTTAGGTATACTTTTAAGAGAAAATAAATACATATATCGTCAAATAGTTTTTATTATAGTTTTGAACTATAATATCGCTTAATGGAAAACGTAACGTCCAAAGAAAATAAGTTATCAAAAAGCGTTAGGTCGAACGTTATTATCAATTTGATAAGAACTTTAACCATAACAATTTTGTCTTTCATTACTTTCCCTTATATCACTAGGGCCTTAGGAGATGAAGTATTTGGCTTATATTCCTGGGCTAATTCTTTTGTCTATTATTTTTTGATATTGGCCAAGATTTCTATCCCTAATGTAGCAATTAGAGAAGTAACAAAAGTAAAAGACGATAAAGAAAAGATGGCCACTACTGTCGAGACTTTCTTTATATTGCAAGGAATAACGACCGTCCTTTCTTTCTTGTTGATGAGCATATTGGTCTTTTCTATTCCGGATTTATATTCATCAAATGAAATCATATTCCTGTTATCAATTAATTTCTTAGCAGGCGTATTTTCCTTTGAATGGGTATATATCGCCTTAGAAAAGCATTTCTACATAACCGTTAGATCAATAATGTTATTAGCCTTCTCTGCTGCCTTAACATTTATTGTTATTCGTCCATCTTCCTATTCGCAAAACTATCTATATATCTATGCTTTAGTCGCTATTTCTTCTACTATCCTAACATCAATAATTAACTGCATATTGTTACCTAGATATGTCAAATTTACATTCAAAGGAAAGCATGACTATAAAAGCCTAATAGGACCATTAATTACATTGTTCTTCCTTTCTTTTGCCCTTACTTTATATAACCAAACCGATGAATTCCTTTTAGGATTTATAGATCCTAGCAAGGCTAGCGTTGGTTCTTATTCAGTTGGCGTTAAAGGAATTGATATAGTCATTACTTTAATTACTTCATTATATGCTGTCTTCATGCCGAGGGCTTCTTATTATTATGAAAAAGAAAACAAATACTTCTATAAGAACTTATTAAGGTATTCGTTTAATATAACTTTCTTTATTGCTATACCCGCCATCGCGACAATGACAACATTATCCACTCCTATAACTTCATTAATATCGGGGTCTGATTTATCTAGTTCTTATAAAGGGGCCAATTATATTCTTATAACTTTATCCACGATGATGTTAACTTATTCTCTTGGAGATAATATCTATACAGAAATATTGTTACCTGCCAAAAAGGAAAGATATTACCTATATGGGATGCTATTTGGAGTGACATTAAATGTTGCTTTATCTTTACTTCTTGCATATATTCCATTTAAGGGCAATCCAGGTGTTGGGGTTGCTATTGCTACCATGGCAACTGATGTAATCCTATTAATTTATTTAGTAATAGTATCAAGAGAATATTCATTACAGGCCATTATTAATTTCAATAATCTAAAGATATTAATACTTGGAATAATTATTGCTATTACAACTATATTTATATTCCCATTATTAGAATCCTCTTTATCAGGACTAATAAAATCAAAGGAATCAACTTTATTAGTAGCAGGTTTAATAATGTTATTAATAGATGCTTTAATCTATGTAGGTGGCCTAGCCTTAGTAAAAGAAAGACTAGTATCTTCTATATTTAGGAAAAAGGAAAATAACAATGGCTAATCCAAATCTAAAGGAAAATAAATTCAAGAGGATGCTTGTACTACCTTTTAGGGGCATTATCAAAAAGATGATGCCTTTAACATATATTAAGCTCCAATATAGGTATATAACCCATCATAAATTAAATATTAAAAATCCAACTAGATATACCGAAAATCTCCAATATCTTCGTTATTTTGTCTATCCAAAAGATAAAGAAGTATCTAGATGTGCAGGTAGGGTAACAGTCAGGGATTTTATCAAAGAAAAAGGATATGAAGGCACCCTTATCCCGTGTTTAGGTGTTTATGATGATTTTGACGATATAGATTTTGCTAAATTACCGGATTCATTTGTTTTAAAAGCTAGCCATGCTTCTGGATTTAATCTAATCGTAAAAGATAAATCAAAACTAGATATCAAAGTAGCAAGGAAACTATTCAAGAAATATCTAAGAACTAACTATGGCAAGAAGACATTAGAACTTCATTATTCTCCAATTAAACCCCAAATAATAATCGAGCAATTCATTGGGGATAAAGATTCGTTGCCTACCGAATATAAAATACACGTCTATAATGGCAAGGCTAGAAATCTATATGTAGTTACAGGAAGAGGGAAAGATATTAGATATACTGAGCTCTATATCGATTACACTCCTTTTGATGGAAGCCAGTTCAATGGATGGAAAAAAGCTGATATCTTACCTCCAAAACCATCTAATTTCATAGATATGGTGAAGATGGCAGAAGATTGCTGCAAAGATTTTCCTTTTGTTAGGTTTGATTTATACGATATAAACGGAAAAATATATTTTTCAGAAATGACATTCACCCCTGCTAAAGGAACTCTTATCCTTGATGATGATAAGGCCGATTTTGAAATGGGTGAATGGCTAGATATATCAAAATATCTTAATTCCAAGTAGAATCAGGGAAAAATACTTCTAATAGCATTATCCCTACATAATTTGGGGATTCTATATCGAAGTTTGAAATCGTTTGGTAAGTCGTATCGTCATTAATTAATTTATAATCAATAGACATTCCTACTACTCCTTTTGGATCAAAATCAATATCATCAAAATAGAATCCTACTAAAGAAGTAAATTCGGCAGAGAAGTTTGTTTGTAGTTTCACTTCTTTTAAACAAAATATGTAAGACGTGTAGTTATTATCTTTGTCTAATTTATAGAAAGTTACATTAATATCAAATGTAGTAATCCTTCCTTTTCCTGAGTCAGTCGTGTCACTCCCACCTCTAGCGGAGAAGGCAAAATATTTCGCATCAGCTAATTCTAATGGGAACCTAGTCCCATAACCTGATTCATCTAATTCTACTAAAGAATAAGAACTCCAGGCATTACATCTAACTTGGCCATTATATAGCTTTGATAAATATCCATTACGGAAAGATGGAGATACTCTTGCTAGCTTCTTAGTTTGACCATAGGCAACATCATAAAGGCTACTTTGGTCAACCCATTCCCCTACTTTAGAATTAACGATGTCAGGCTCCCAAAGAAGTTTCTCTCCTTTTGAATTAAGGAAGTCTTTTGGATTCTTGCTATAAGCCTGGTTAAATCCAGTGCAATCGCTAACTTTAGAATAAGATCCAGAACCATTAAAGTATTGGCCTTTATTTATCCCATTAGTTAAATCTTTTTTGGATATAGGATTTAATTTGGCTTCTTTTAATCCATCATCATAATGGTTATAACGATTGTCCTTAAATATAGGAGCAACATAGGCATCCCCATCATAAAGTTCATTAGAATCAGCACAGGAAACTAGCCCAAGACAAATTAATCCTAGGGCAATTAATCTTCTTTTATTCATTGATGCTAACCTCCTTAAGTTCTTTTGAAACATTTTCTTTTATTTCTTCTTTTTTAGATTCTTTAACTACTTTTGGGCTAGTTAAATCAATACAAAGAAAACCTAGCAAGAAGAATATTAATAATTGGGTATTGCTTCTAGTTATAGAAACAAAATTGCCGTTTCTAGGAGAGAAGATATTATCTATCTCGCTTAGATGCCTAAATGGTAATTCTGAATTTAATATAGATAGGTACATGAATACTCCAAATAAGGCAAACCATAATGATAATTCAGATGCACTTGTTTCTTTTTTCATTAATTTATTTAACCCCATCTTTAAGAAAATAAAGACAATAGCAATCATTAAAGCAAAGGCAATAAATCCATTTTGGAACAATATGGTAAATTCAAAGATTTTAAGATCATAGGTAGTTAATATCGATGATCCAAATAGGAATGTCATAAATGAATGGAAGGAGAAACGTCTAATCTCTGCCGCATCAGTTTCAAATATTATGGAAGATATGGCTTCTCTTATTGATCCTAGCATCGCACCTTCTTTAAAATACCTACCTATTAAAGGAAGTTTATGCATAAATCCTTTTTCAAATCCAAGCACCCCGTCTATTAATAAAAGGAATATCATCAAGGAAACTAATCCAATAAAAACATAATAGATAATATTGATTACCTTGGTTGTCTTTTCTTTGTTTTTTAAGGAGAAATATCTAATCAAATAACAAATAGCGCCAAGTATATATACAAGCAACAGCCATATTAATCCTCTTCTAAAAGGTACAACCGCTAAATCAATTAAGCCTAGGCCCCCGCAGATTGATAAGGCCAGGATTTCTTGCTTATCTTTATTTTTGATTGCTAAAGGTAGAGCAAGCAAAGAAGAGGCTAATATAAATGAAGAAGTTTTAGCAAACGATAAAGATACTTCAGTAAAAGAAAAACCGTCTAAATATTTGCCTTCATTAGCAATGCTAAATACGACTCCATCAAAATAATAGACCTTGTTTCTATATAGCAATGAATAGAAGAACCCATATCTAACAAGAGAATAAATAAGGGTAACGAACACCACTGAGGCTAACCCACCTAAAAAGGCAAACATTACATATTTAACCTTCACTACTTTTAGATACCTAATCCCATATCCTAATATAAAGAATCCTCCAAACCCAATTAAGATCATCAGGTTTTGGATAATCATCGAGAAGGCATTCCCTTCATACATTTTTATCCAGAAATAGGAGAAAGATAATAAAATAGCTAACCCACCTATCAATATTAGGAGTATTTTCCCTCTTTTATTAAATTGTTCTAGCTTTAATCCATTGCTAATAAATGGAACAAAGAATAGAGATAAACAAAATCCAACCGCCCTTAAAATTGTTAAGCCAGTTAATCCAGCAAAGCCAAAGCAAGTCAAGGCCAAGATTTCTAGACACAAAAAGGCTAGAACCGTATCATACCTAGAAAAACTGTTGTTTTCTTTTTCTTCCATTACCAATATGCTCCATTCTCAATATCTTTATATCCTTTAGGCTTTAATGAAGGCCTAATCCAATATGAATTGATATATCTACTTACATGGTTTCTATTTTCCCATCTTTTTCCAATAATTCCAAACATTGTCATAGTAGCACCGCCAGTTTGGATAGCTTGTTTCCCTATTTCTTTGCAGTGCAAGGCCAAGAAAGTTCCATAAGCCCCTGCTCCAATTAAGGCTATATCAAAATCAATTTTATCTATTTGGGAATATAGTTTTTCTATTACTTCAAAGAAACTAGATTCACTAGGTTCTTCTTTAGCAAAAGTAAGCGGAGTCTTAATTGTCTTCAATTCAAAAGAAGGGATAACCCCTTCTGGGAATAATTTATCTTTTATCTTATATTGGGATTCTATATCTTCTGCAAAAGAAGAAATAACCAATACTTTCTTTCCTTCTAAAGATTTTATCCAATCTTCATGGAGAGGCTCCATTCCTTCATAAAGAATGACCTTGCTAGAAGGCATATATTTCTTATAAAAATAATCTTCTAGATGGACTCCGGATATCCCAAGGAAATCCGCTTCTTTTAATTTTGGAAGCAGTATATCTCCATATTTAGCTAGGCTAGATTGGTCACAAGGAAAGAAGCCGGCATTGTTCTTCATCGAGTAGACAACGCTGTCTTTATAT
>JALEUF010000049.1 GCA_022781015.1 Caryophanales bacterium | reverse complement strand
CTATATATGTGGAATTGCTAAATATGCTTCTTCTCTTTCTGCTGTTAGATTGGAATTCGCTAGCGAAGCAAAAGACGAATTATATTTTGCTTTTGTCGGTAACTTCGGTTCCGATTCAGATAAAGCAGAAGCAGTTAGCGGATGTATTAGCAATATAGGTTCTTCTAGTGTTACTGAACTCGATACATATCTAGATGCCTATACTTTACCTTCAACTTCATTAAGTGATGCCTTAGTTGCTTCTATTTCTGGTAAGCAATCATTTAATTCTAAAGTTACTTATCATTACAAGGGCAAAGATATAATCGAACAAGAAGATGAAATCGTTATCGATGAATCTAATAAGCAAATAACTAGAAAAGTCGATGGCTTAAATAGCGATAAATTTACTTTCTTACATAAAGGCGAAAACGGGAATGCCTATAAGAAATATGTAGGTGCCGACAATAAGGTTAAAGATGTTGATCAAAACGTTAAATTCGAAGAACTAGTAGCTCAACCTTCTACCCTTATTGAAAAGGAAGCATTTAGAGAAACTAGTGCAGGCGTGTATTCATATTTTGGATATAACGGCAGACCATTTATCACCGATATAGCAGATTATGATATGGGTGAAGTATTATCCATAACCATCTCTACTAGCGAGAATAGGATTACTTCATTACATGCTGAATCTACCCATAGATATGATTCCTATGGACAAGAAATGTATTTTGAAGTTGATCTTAGCTTCGATGGAACTTCTGATTTTAGGAATATCGTTCCTCATACATCTGAAGTCGATAAATATAGCCATTCTTTATATAAAGGATTGAGCACATTTGCATATTCTTCAATCTATTCCACATTTACCGTCGATTCTAGAACTACAATTACCAATTCCTTCAATAAGAAGAAGTATTACTTTGAAAAGAAAGATAATTCATCTTCTTCTGTTGATATTGTCTTAATTGATGAAGAAACAATTGATACAGAAGAAGGAAGTGAAGGGGATATAATCCATGTCCTTACTGGTTATTATCAAAATGAAAAAGGTCTATTACCATTTAGAGTTAACGAGAAGAACCAAGTAATCGCTTCTGCTCCAGTAATTGAGGGAAAAACAATATCTTCTTTCATTGGGATGAATATTAATTACGAATTATTTAATCAAGTCGCAGGAACTACATTATCCGAAATAGGAGATAAGGCTACTTATCAATTAAATGATGATGTTGATGATGTTGCAGGGCATATCTTCGGAGGAGTTAATGTTAGCAAGATTGTTCCATCTTCATTAAAAATGGAAGTTACCAGATTAATGAATGGATCTTATGCGAACAACTTACTTACTAAGATTGAATACCAATATGATGGACAAGGCCTATATTATGGAACCGAAACCTTAGAATTCTCTAATTATGGGACTACTGTATTACCTGAATTAGATTTCTCTACCTTTGGTGATTGGGTTGAACCAACTACCTGGGAAATGGGTGCTCCAAATGTCTATTCAGAGATTAAAGATGCATTCACTCCAGAACAAATTGCCTTAATGCCTTATATCTACGAACAAAAGATCGAAGGTAATTGGCTATGCGATGTAACTGATGATGGAACTTATGTCTGGGTTGCCTTATTCAACACAACATATATGGTTACTCCTGAAAAAGATGATGTTTCTGAAGGATATTTAGCTAAATATGCTGCTAAATTAAAAGAACTTGGATTTGTTGAGAAAGCATATCCATTAGCATCTGCTGGTGAAGGTGTCCAATTATACAAAGATGGCGTCTATGCTAGGGTTACTAATGTATTATCTTCTGGCATTAGATTTTTAATCGAAAAGTAATTAATAGTCATTAAAAGGAACTATTTAGGCTTATGGCTTGGATGGTTCTTTTTTCTTTTGATTTTGGAAAATAATTGAAAAACGTGCAACGATTACACGTTATTGAACTTAAAAACGTGCAACGATTACACATTATTCAAAAAACTTGCTATTTTGAAGATACTTGCTTAATCGATAAAGATATACGTTTCCTATCTAAATCAATCCCAATTACTTTAACTTTTACTATCTCTCCTAAAGATAGTTTTTCAGAAGGGTGTTTAATAAAAGAAGAAGAGATTTCAGATATATGTACCAATCCATCTTGATGGACACCTATATCAATAAAGGCCCCGAAGTCAGAAAGGTTCCTAACTGTACCAAATAATTCCATCCCCATCTTTAAATCCTTGATGTCTTTGACCGAACTATCTAATTTAGCAGTTATTACTTTTTCTCTAGGATCCCTGCCTGGTTTTTTAAGTTCCTCGATAATGTCTTTCAAGGTATAGATACCTAGATTAAGCTTCTTGGCTAGTTCATCTAGATTATCTAGGTTATCTAATTTTTCATTAGATTCTTCTTTGCCTAAAGAATCTAGGCTTATATTTAGTAATTTAAGCAAAGCGAAAGTGGAATTATAGTCTTTAGGATGTACGCTGGTTTTTTCTAATGGATTTGAATTCTCTATACGTAAGAATCCAATCGCATCCATATATGTTTTTTCTCCAATTCCTTTGACTTTAAGTAATTCTTTTCTTTCCTTAAATGGTCCATTGATGTTCCTGTATTCAACAATGTTGGCGGCCATCTTTTCATTTAATCCCGATACATATTTAAGTAAAGAAACGGAAGAGGTATTTAGATATACCCCGACTTCGTTGACTGTATCAATTGTGGTGGCGCCTAATGCTTGCTTAAGTCTTTTCTGGTCTAAATCATGTTGATATTGGCCGACTCCAATTGATTCAGGCGGAATCTTAACCAATTCCGAGATTGGATCTAATAGACGTCTAGCTAAAGATACTGCACTGCGTTCATCTATATCCATATTGGGGAATTCTTTAATTGCTAAAGGCGAAGCGCTATAAATGGAGGCACCAGATTCATTTACAATTGATATCTCTATCTTTTCTTTTAGGTTGTTATTCTCAATAAATTTATTTAGGAATGCTTCCGATTCTCTTGAAGCAGTCCCGTTTCCTAATGCAACAATATCAAAGCCATATTGTTTATATATTGAAAGCAATATATTCTCGGCTTCTTTTTCTTTCCCGATTGTTGGATATATTATCGTGGTCTTTATTACATCGCCTTGCTTATTGATTAATGCCAATTTGCAGCCATTCCTAAACCCAGGATCAAATCCTAGTATTTGTTTATTCTTTAATGGGGGTTCTAGTAATAATTGCTTTAGATTCTTAGAAAACAAAACCAAAGAAGAATCTTCGGCCTTTGTAGTTAAATCTGAGATTATTTCATTTTCTACTGATGGCTTAATTAATCTTTTATAAGAATCAGCTATGGTTTCTTTTAATAAATCAAAATAAGGCGAATTACGTTTGATTACATTCCTAGATATTTCGTTAATGATTGTAATTTCGTCATAATCGAATGAATAAGATAATTTCTTTTCTTTTTTGCCTCTAAGCAATGCCAGGGTTTGATAAGGTCTAACCTTATATATAGGAGAAGCAAAAGAAGCATAATTTAGATATTTATTATCTATGTCTTCTTTAGTTTGCTTGCTAGTAAGTTTAGCAGTCCTATTGATATAGCTCTTAGCAAATAAATAGAAAGAGGGGTTATCGGATATATCCTCGGCGATTATATCCTTTGCCATATTAATGATTGTATTTATATCATCTAATCCTTTTTCTTTATTGATAAAAGTAGAGGCATATTTATATAAATCTCCTATAGAAGATGATTGTTTTAAGATAAATTCGCTTAAGGGAGTTAATCCTTTATCTCTAGCAATTGAACCCCTGGTAGAACGTTTAGGTTTATATGGACGATAAATGGTTTCAAGCAAAGATAAAGATTCGCATTGAGTTATCTTTAATCTTAATTCATCGGTCAATTTCCCTTGTTCTTCAATTGAAGTAAGGATAGTTTTCTTTCTTTCTTCTAGCTTCTCGAACTTTTCTTTCTCTTCTTCTAGTTGTCTAAGAGTAACATCGCTTAAATTGGATGTTTCTTCTTTTCTATATCTAGCGATGAAAGGGATAGAACATCCTTCATACAACTATTATCTTATAAAAATTTATAAAAAGGTACGACAAAAAGAAGCAAAAGCTTTGCTTTTAAAAAACAGAGATATTTAGCTTCAATTAATCTCTTTTAACGTTTTCGAAAACTTGGTTTGTCATCATCATT
>JALEUF010000007.1 GCA_022781015.1 Caryophanales bacterium | reverse complement strand
CCGTAAGTCGAAGACAAAGAAAATTTAACCATTTTCCTTCCAAGGCCGGAAGTTGATGTAGAACCAACCTTTTCTATTAGCCCAAGTGAAGATAAGTTCTTTAGCAAAGAAGATAAAGTTGCATTAGACAATTTAAAATGGGTAGACAATTCAGTCGCACTAAGACTTTGCTTTGATAAAGCCTTCAATACAAGAAGATTATTTACTTCTCTTGCAAAAGATTGATTTTTCCCTAATGATGCCATTTTATCCCCTACTTTATATATAAACCACCTAGGTATCCATTATATGAACAAGAAGAGATGCTGCCATCAAACATCTTGCCTGCGATAGCGCCTAGATTTTCGCTACTATTCAATTCAGGGCGAGTATCTCCTTTTCTGATTGTCGAATTTATTACATGGACATTTTCAATCGTTCCTGTGCTTGTTGCAGATAACCCTCCAACAGCCCAACTATTAGATTCGTTTGTCATATTTTCGATGTTCAAATCATATATGTGTCCAGCTAAATCTCCAATAAGTGCAGTTTTAGATTGGCCGGCAATAGAATTAATGGAGAAGTTTTTTATTGTATATCCATTCCCATAAATCCTTCCATAGAAAGGTAATGGTTCAGCTCCACTATGACCAATTGTGTAAATGCTTTCGTTATTAAAATCCAAGTCAGCATCTAAAAGATATATCTTTGATAGATTTGCCTTTTGTTCTTCGCTAAGAACTCCATCGGTTCCTTGGAATAGAGTTTTGAATTGTTCAACACTAGAAATTGTAATAACTTCTGTTCCAGGATCTAAATTAGCTTTCAAGAAAGAAGCATCTCTTTTATCGCTTGCTAATTTATTAATATAGAATCTATAAACATTGTCGTCTTCGGTAAATACGTCAACTCTATCCATTGATGCATTAGCGTGTTCCAAAGATACTTTATTTCCATTCAAGGCAAAAGAAGTCTCTACTTGATTTAGATTAACCCTAGTAACTCCTACTGCTGAAGGAAGACTTAATTCATATGTATCAGAATCGGAAGAGAAATGGGTAATAACATTGTTTTTACTCGCAATTGCTTTCTTATAATTTAAGAAATAATCACCTGAATCCGAAGTAAGTCCAATACCATTTACCTCAGCAGGAACATAATCATTAATGGTTAATTTGCCTTCACTAGCGGTGAAATAAAATCTTTTCCAGCCAATCGTATTCACGGTATCAGTAGAAAGCGCAATACCAGGAAGAGTTAACGCATCACCTGAAACAATGACATCTTGGCTTTGGTCATTACAGGTATAAGTTATATTCATTGAATAAATAGTTCCCCATTCGGAGGAAATTCTAAAATATGTAGAATTATCTAATTCAACAGGTGTATCAGATTTTAATGAAACTTTTTTAACTAATGATGGTGTCTTACCGTATTCTAGGTAAATTGCTCCCTCTGAGGTTAAGCTTATAGAACTCATTCCTTTGATTTTAGAAGAAGCGTTCCCGAAGTTTGACAAGGATCCTTGCAGACGTAAGTAACCTTCTTTTTTTGTTAAAGTTCCATTTACATCTAGATTTAAATTATAAGTTGCATCCGCAGCCTTAATTGATGCATGGGTACCATTAATTTCGATATTTTGATTATCAATTTTTAAATCATAATTAGCTACAGTCGAAGATAAGCTAAACACATTACCGTTAGATAATAAGGTTCCGCAAATTAATGCAGTTGCTCCGCAAAGGGAAGCTAAACATAAAACAAGATTTCTTTTTTTCATAAATTACTCCTTAGGCCTTGATGCCATATAAATTAATTGAATAACCATTGTAAGTTGATAGATTGATGGAACTAGACCAAGTCTTTCCAACTAATCCACCTAAAGCAATTTCCCCATGATTTGGCACGCTATAGCCATCACCACTATTAATAACAACGTTGCAATTAAAAGCATTAACATTGCTAATTTTCGCTTCGGCTCCCATTATTCCAGCAACAGTACCAACGAAATTGCCTCCCCCTAAACTAATATTCACATTGTATAAATTCAAATCTATTATGCTTCCTTCTAATGTATTGAATAACCCAGCACAATAGAAGCTTCCTTCATTAACAAAATTAATACTTGAAATAGAATGCCCTAATCCAAATAATTTACCAGCAAAGGCTGCATCTTGCCCTTCTTCTATTCCGTATAAATCTGTTCCGATTGGCTTAAAGTTAGCAATAGAGGCAAAATCCAAATCACTAGTTAAGGCATAGACTTTATCTTTGGAGAATGAACTGGCTAATGATGGATTAGTAGTCCCATCAAGAGCAAAATATTGTTTAAATTCCTCTAAAGAAGAAATTGTAATAACCTTATCTTCTCCATAAGTAGACTTTAATGATTCTAAAGTAAGTTTTTCTTCATTTGTCCTATTTGCAAATATCCTGTAGGCATCATTATCTGCATAAACAACTAATTCTTTTCTTGAATCAAATGTCCCTAGGGCAGATGGGTCAATGGATAATTTATTTGAAGAGAATGAATAAGAAGTCTTTGGCAAAGCTTCTCCCATCAATGTTATTTCTTTTATTTCTGTTGCATTTATATCATAGACAAAATTCGATTCATCGCCTTTATAATGAATTTGGTTTGCATTATCCAATCCCTTCAATTGCTTGATTTGGAATGTTTTGGTCTTAGAAGTTGTTCCAAGTTGAGTTGCCTTAATAGAAACGCTACTAACATAATTAGGAACATCATCTTGGATATAAAGATAATCGCCGCTGATGTTGAAGAACCTAGTTTTCCACTTCATCTCATCTACATCAAGGCTAAATGTAGTTTCAACATCGATATTATTTAAGTTTCCAGCCTTTAATTTAATTCTAGTTCCAGAAACAAAATATTCTTCATCATTTAAGATGGAGACTTCGCTTAATGATTTGTAGACTTTAATATCTTTACTTGCTTCATAATTTTTGCCATTAAAAGTTAAACTAGCCTTGATAGTAATATTTGTTTCATCCACATTTAGTAATGAAGCATCGATTTTATTTCCATTAATTGTTATTCCATGACTTTCCCCTACTATTTCAAAGGAAACTAATTTCATGGCTTCAACTTTATTTTCAATAGGAAGAATAACCATATCAAGTTGATATTCTTTTCCTTTTAATAAATAAGAAGGAAGAGCAGGATCAAAATCAAACTTTCCTAGGTTAGAAGAAACAAACAATACATTATTAGATAGTTCTCCACCCTTAATGGTTATATATTCGCTAGAAAAGGAAGAATAATCGGCAGAAAGCAGTTCTTCTTTGCTAGCAAATTTCTTCCCTGCACTAGTCTCGCTTACTTCGCTATTTAAAGAGAAGCCAATAAGATTAGAAGAAGATTCACTTGATACGCCATAAACGTTTTCGATTAATCCATCTACATCGTTTAATCCAACAATAATTCCAGAATTTTGATAGTTTTTATCAGCCTGATTATAACCAGTCACATTTTCATTGATAGAAAAACAATCTTTGATTAAACCATGGTTAACAGAAGCAATAACACCTGTAGCACTTTGCCCTTGGTTTAATAATGAAACATCACAAATGACACCTTCGATAGTTCCAGAATTATTTCCAACCAAAGCACCAGACCAGCTTTTAGGATTATCAATATTTCCCTTTAATGTTAAATTCTTAATTGTTCCCTTGTTATAGCCAAACAAACCATTAACAGGCGTCTTATCTCCTTTATAGGAGAAGGAAGAAATGGTATGTCCGTTCCCATCGAAAGTTCCTTCAAACGGAACAGAATAAACCCCATCTTCATAAGCACCTAAAGGAAGGAATAAAGAGCCATTATGATATAATGCCCCTCCTTCTTTTAAGGAAGATGATAAATCAATGTCTGCACCTAAAACATAATACCCTTGTAATGATCCTTCTTTAAATGAGGGTGTGCCATTATCGTAATTTGGTTCGAAAATAGTTTCAAATTCGCTTGCTTCATAAATAATTTTGCTAGCGATTACCAAATTGAAATTAACTCTATTTCTCAAAGTAGAAACATTAACATTGAATGAACCGACTTCTAAAGATGCGAATTTAGAAGAAGATACTTTGACTATATGATTCAAGCTATCATATTCAAAATCTTCAATCTTAGTTCCATCAATTCTTAAAGATAGGTTTTCTTTTGTTGTAGTAGAAACTATATCGTTCCCGTTGAAGTCAAGTTCAAAACAAGCGTCTTCAAGATTTGACTTCTCCATAATGGCCTCTTTTCTTTTTGGCTTGATTATATTTTTAGTCAACGCGAATAATTTCTTACTCTTCTTTTCTTGTTTAGAAGTTGCCACTACCTCAAATTCCGTCTTATCTTCCACTTCATTAGAAATAGAAATCTTTCCTGTATTTGAATCAATAGAGATGCCGTTTATTGAAGAAGATAAAGAATAAGTAACTGCATATTCTTTGCTAGAAGTGCTTGAAGTCGCTTTGGCTTTTATCACATCTCCATTAACTGCATAGTCAGAATCGAATTCAAAATTGATAACCGGTTTATCTTCTTTAATTTTAAAAGATACGATAGTAGAGGCCTGGCTATTTCCTAAAGTAGCAATATAGACCTTTTCCGGAATTGAAGAACCATTTTCATCAAAATCGATCTCACCAGTTTCTTCATTAAGTGTCACCCCTTCTGGAGTTCCACCTTGGAAAGAATATTTAACCCCCGCGGCATCTTCTTTTATTGTTACTTTATCTTTTGGAGATATCTCATATCTAGTTTTTGCAAAGCTAATGCTAACTTCATCGGTCTTAATCGAACTTTCATTAGATACAGATTCATTTTCTCCGCATGAGCAAAGAAAACAAGGCAAAGCCAATACAAATAAAAACTTTTTGTTCATCCTTTAAGACCTCCAGCGTTTGTATTTTCAATAATTTTCTTTTGGAAACATGAATATAAAATAAGTACAGGAATAAGAGCGACGATAAAGGAAGCAAACATCATTGGATAGTTTCCTTTGCCAGTGAATTCTCCCTGCAGCTCATTTAAACCGACAGCCAAAGTATAGTGGCTTGGCATGAATAGATATGGGGTGGAATAATCGTTCCACAAAGTTATAGCTTGCAATATGCAACATGCGATTATAGGTCCTTTAGCCATTGGAAGCATGATTTTAAAGAATATTCCAAATCTAGAAGCCCCATCCATCCCTGCTGCCTCTGCATAACTCCACGAAATAGATGAGAAGGCACTATAAAGCATAATGAAATTAAATCCAAAGCATCCTGAATATAAGAATAAAACACCAATTAAAGAATCATCTAAATGGAGCATTTCCATCATGTTAACTTGGGCAGGAAGAGTTCCAACAATTGGAGTGACCATTGTAAAAATAGCGACCCCGTATATTAGATTTCTACCCGGGAATTTGTAATTTACTAATACATAGGCAACTACGGCAGAAAGGAAAACATTAACAAATGTACCAAGTACAGTAGTTAATAATGACCACAAGATCATCTCGAAGACACTTTCTTCATATCCACCTACTGTTGTAACCGTATAAGTTAATACTTCATAGAAGTTTAATCCTTCCCATTGCTTTGGGAATCCCCATACAGATCCATTAAAGAAATCGCTTTGTGTCTTAAATGAATTAATTAGCATCCAGACAAAAGGAATTATTAAAGATATGGCATAGACAGCAAATAAGACAAAGACAATCCATTTAACGGAATGGAATCCAACAGATTTAGTCTTTTTCTTTTCAATTTGTTTTATTTCAGAGATATTTTCAATTGTTTCCATTAGTAATTGACCTCCGAAAATGGTTTAGACATAAAATGGCGAGTCAACATTATTACTGGCGACCAAATAGCAGAGAATATAAGTCCTTTTGCAGCAGCTTCACATAAGGCTTTAGGATTAGAAGTAGAGACGCTTTCCCATATTTCTAATGAGATAGTCCATGTATTTCCTTCTCCATTTGTAAGGAATAGAGGCTGCAAATATAAAGTTAGAACATTAGTCATCCCCAAAATAACCAAGGTAACAATTGTTGGCCAAATCATAGGTATGACAACATGGATAAATTCTTTAAAATAACCGCAATTGTCTATTTTGGCGGATTCAAGTAATTCCTTGGGAATCCTTCCAATTGCCCCGGAAAGAAGAATAATGTTATAACCTAACCCTGCCCAAATACAGTACCCATATACTAATAATTGGGATAATGGATAAGTGTTTAATGATGTTTCGCTTATTCCCAAAGCTTTAATTAAAGGATAAAGGTATCCAACTTCTGGCTGGTATGCCATTTTGAAAGCGAATGTCAACGCCACTACAGGAATAATATTTGGCAAGAAGAATATAACTCTAAATACATTGGCCAAAGGCATTTTCTTAGATAAGAAAAACGAAAATAAAACCGATAAAGGCAAAGAGATAAATATAGTAATAAAGGCGAATCCAACAGAGTTTAATATAATGACAGCCGAATCATTTAGCCAGCTAACACCAGTTGTATTTCTATAGGAATTAAAGGATTCATAAAATACTTTTGATATCGTATCAAATCCAACCCAAGTATAACCGTAAACGCTTCCTTCTTGGAACGCTAATAAAACTGATTTGATGTTTACAAAACTCCAGGTAAATACAAATTGGGCAATCGGATATAAAAGCATGACAAAAATGAAGATATAGTCTCTCCACTTCTTGCTTAGCCTTTTCTTGGCTTTAACTTTATTAGGCTCTTCCCTAACTATTTCAGCACTATCAATATTTATTATCTTTTCCATAATTATTTAGCAAACATTGAAATATTATCGATATAACAAGTAACTCCTTTAGCACCACTAATTTCGAATCTAATTGATTCACATCCAACAGGAGCCTCCAATTGAAGACTATATTTCTTAAATGAAGTTGAATCGATTTTGATGGTTTCTTTTTTAATTACATCAGTAACGCTATTGCCTAAATATTTAATAGTAGCGTTTACTTCCTTTTCTAAATTAGTAACCATCGCATCAAAGCCAAGCTCATATTTATAGCCTTCGTAAACCGAATCGATATCTTGCCTCAATACGCCACCATCCTTGACAAAGGCGATATATTCACCTCCATTAGAGTGGATAGTATTCTTAATTGGATAACATACATCTTTTTGATCTTGTTTTTCGGATATGAATTTAGTGTATTCAAAACCTCTTGATTTAACTATTTCATCAAACAATGAACTAATTTCATCTAATTTAGAAACATACTCAAAATCACCATTACTAATCTTGTTGCCTTTTAATTCTTCCCTAACCCTATCTTTATAATAAGTAGTTGGAGCCGAATTAATTGATGGCAATGCATTATATGAAGGGACTTCTTGTCCTATAAATGGGGTGTATTTTACATAATCTACAAACATATAATCTTCTTCGAATTCGCTAGCACCGGTAAAACCATTTGGAAACCAAACGCCTAACCAAAGTCTTCCTTCTAGCATTGGGACAAATGTGGTAGAAACATTTGAAATTACTCCATCAACAAAATATACGACCATCTCAGGATCGCTATACCAGTCAAATCCAAATGTATGATATTGATTATCGTTATATGCTACATAGTCAGCATTTGGGGTTACTTCATCAACAGAAAATTCAACTGAATCAGATAGTTTTTCGCTTACCCAGTTTGTATTTAACGCCTTCTTAAAAGTAATCTTTCCTGATTTAGAACCGCCCGGAAGTTCAACATCAATCTCGGCGTTTTCGTTTTCTTCGCCTTCAACAGGTCTATTGCCATAAGTCCAAAAGGCTGTACAAGCACCTTGTCTTGGCAATACTTTCATCTTTATTTCGTAATGTCCTGGCTTAACACCGAACTTTGAAATCAAGCAAGCTCCAGTTTTTCTTCCATCTTTAAAAGCACCATAGCTAGTGATTTCTTTCTTTCCATAATAAGATCCTAGTCCACGTAACATTAGTTGACCATCATCGGTAATAAAAACATTTTCAGGAGAAACTCCGCCGTTCCCTTCTCCCCAATAACCTTGGCCAATAACCCAATTTGATTCTTCTAAAGTGTCAAATCCATCATAAAAACCATTTGTAAAATCTTCTTTAATTCCGTCTAGCAACTTTATTGGCTCCCCTACTTTTAAATAAGTTGGAACCACATTCTCTTCGCTAGAAGATGGAGTTTTTTCTTCACTGCAACTCAATAAAGTGATACTGGCAAGAGCAGAAATTATTAATAAAGTAGATGTTTTATGGTGTTTCATACGTTTACATTATAGAAAATATGAAAGGGGTTTCAATATTTTTTTCACTTTATTAAAAAATATTTTTTCATTTTGCTAAAAAATACTTCTTAAAATGGACAAATTATGAAAATCCATTTCACTATCTTTAAGGTTAATTTCGACCACTTTTTATAATTAGTGGTTCTATTTAACTACCTGAATATATTGCTTAAGACCCTAAAATCACAATTAATTTCTTGAAGTTTATAACCTATAAATCAATACTTATTGCATGGAAAAAGAAATTAAAAGAACCCCATTGGGTGTCAAATCCTGGATTGGATTTATTCTTGTCGGATTAATAGGCCAGCTAGCCTGGGCGATTGAAAACCAATACATAAACCTATATGTATATTCTCAAACTGGAGATGCCTCATATATAAATTACATGACAACATTTAGTGCTATAGTGGCCGCCATTACTACTTTAGTTATTGGACCTCTTTCAGATAAATTAGGCAAAAGAAAACCAATAATTGCTATAGGCTATATGCTTTGGGGAGTCTCGGTTGCCTTATTCGGAGTGGCTTCTTATCCAATATTAATAAAAGGCGGATTAAACCCAACTAAGGCCATCATGTGGGTTGGCATATTAAATGTCATTATTGACTGCGTGATGACTTTATTTGGCTCAACTAGCAATGACGCCTGTTATTCTTCTTATATTACTGATCAAACAGACGAAACAAATAGGCCAATGGTTGAATCCGTTATATCAATTCTCCCTTTAATCGCTTTAGCCTTGATGATGGGATTAGGCTTGATATTAGGAGTTCCAGGCAGTAAAGGAGAAGCTGAAACCCAAAGCGAATTTGCTTCTAGAATTGCTACCCCATGGCTATATTTCTTTATAATCGCAGGTGCTTTGACTTTCATCGTTGGATTAGCATCTTTCTTCTTATTAAATAAAGATAAGACCGAGATAAAAAGAGATGATGGGTTCATATCTAATTTCATCTATGGATTTAAGCCATCTTCAATAAAGAATAACAAGAGATTCTATCTATGTCTTCTTTGCTTCTTCTGTTTTAATATTGCAATTGATTCATTCTTGCCTTATTACCTAGTCTATTTCCAGGAAGGATTAGGAATCAATGGGCTTAATTTCTATTTGGTAATGGGAATTATATTAATTTTGGCTAGCGTATTTACTATTATCATCGGGGTATTTATGGAGAAACTTGGCAAAGATAAAATCCTTTTTGCTTCCATAATAATCCTAGCAGTTTCTAGCTTATCCTTATATTTTATAAAGGACATGATAGGCGCTACTATTGCAGGGATATTCCTAATGAGTTCATATCTAATTGGAACAACTGTATTAGGAGTTACTTTAAGAGATGAAACTCCGCTAGATAAAGTAGGGTCTTTGCAAGGAGTAAGAATGATAATGGCGGTCATGCTTCCAATGATTATTGGTTCAAATATTGCCTTGGCAGTATTTTCTAGCGAATATATCAATGAATTCGGTAACACCGCTTCTATGCCAGACAAAAACATGTTCCTAGTAACCTTAAGCGCAGCAATTTTGACTTTGGTTCCAGCTTATTTCTTATTTTATTTCAAAAGGAAAAAGGCAAACTAAATCTTATTTTCCTTGATTAATTTATATAGCTTTTCGTTAAGCTTTTTATATACGTGTTCAATAAACCACGGCTCATTAGATAATTTATAGATATCTTCAATAGGCGCCCACATAAGGCCTTTGTTTTCATCTTCCTTAATTCTTAATGGCTTGGTATCATCTGCTTCTAATAGGTAAGTAAGATTAATATGGATATGGCTAGATATATTCTCTCCTTTTTTAAT
>JALEUF010000167.1 GCA_022781015.1 Caryophanales bacterium | reverse complement strand
GTTAAAATATAATCTAACTGATTATGGACTTGCCATACAGTATCCACCTCTAGTAAGAGATTATCCAACTAGAGAAGAAGAAATATCTTTTGCTACTCCTGGAATCGGGGAAAACGGAGGTATTTTCTGCCATGCGAATACTTGGGCAATCATAGCTTTTTCTATGATGAACAGGGCTGATGATGCCTATAAGGTTTATAGCAATATGATGCCTCACCATATCGTTAATAAAATAGGTGTAGATGCCTATAGCGCAGAGCCTTATATTTATCCATCAAATATACGTGCCCCATATGTAGATTGCGGAGGGGAAGCAGGCGTTAGCTGGCTAACTGGGACTGCTACATGGATGAATATTGCCCTTTCTCAATATGTATTTGGAATTAAGCCTTTATATGAAGGGTTATCGATTAATCCAAAATTACCAAGTCATATAAAGGAAGCGGATGTTGAAAGGATATATCGCGACACAAAATATGTGATACATGTAGTTAATAAAGGCCATAAAAATAAATTCCCAACCCTTTTAGTTAATGGGGAAAAGATAGAAGGACATATTGTTTCTTCTAAAGAAAAAATAGTAAATGTAACTTGTATCTGCGAGTAGCGAGGTATTTTATGTTAAAAATCAATTTTCTAGGTGACTCAATTACAGCAGGGGCACTTGCTAGAAAGGAAGAAAATAATTTTGTTAGCCTTGTAGGGAAAATGAATCACGCTATCACGCGTAATTACGGTATTGGGGGTACTAGGATTGCAAAAGCAATGCATTCATCATCAGATCCTAAATGTGATGCTTATTTTGCCTCACGAGTTTCTTCAATGGATAATGATGCCAACTATATTTTTGTTTTCGGTGGCACTAATGATTATGGACATGGTAGTGCTCCCTTTGGTAAACTTGGCGATAAGACTGCCGATACTTTCTTTGGAGCAATCGATGACTTAATCAATGAATTGCTTAAATATTACAAGAAGGAACAAATCATTTTCATGATTCCTTTATATAGAATTGATGAAACTTCTTGCAACGAACATCCTTTATCCGATTTCCGTGTCGCTATAGAACAAGTAGTTAATTCTTACGGTATAAAGATATTGGATTTAAAAGATAAGATGGGGGTTGCTAAAGATAATCCCTATATTGCTGATGGATTGCATCCAAATGATTTAGGGCATCGTTATTTAGCAGAATTAATAAGCGAATATATTCAAAATACTTTATTAAATAACTGAGTATTATTCGTATTTGATTTTCTTTATATAAAGCAAATTAGAAGGATCTCCTGTATCATAGGCGTAGAGGTAATCGTCGTTTTCGCCACCTTCAATTTTATTAACTACATCAATGTTTAGTTTCTGCTCTAGGTATTCTTTGACGTAGATTTCTGCTCCTTCAATTTCTATAAATTCCGTTAATATGGTTTCTCCTAGAAAAATCATGTAATTAGCTTTGTCTCTACCATATCTATCTTCATAATGAGGCGTATCTATTTCAGGAAAGGGCCTAACTACAATATCCGGATTGCTAGACCAATCTAATTCACTTCTATTGTTATATTGGTCGTAATTTAGATTAATTGCTGCCTTTAGTTTCTTTAGACTTAGTTTAGGCGAATATTTTTCTATTCCTAGACATACATCTTTAGCAGAATATCCTACATTACTTGCATCCCAAACGCCGTTCCATGAATCATCGCCTACGGGCTCGTATAATTTGTTCTTTCTAAGTTTTCCATGGTAATGCAAACAAATGCCTGCATCTTTATCTAGGTGATTATCGCTATACGAGCGGTGGAAAGCTACATCGGTAACTCCTTTTAAAGAACTATATCCGTAACCGTCTATATACCATTCTGGCAAATCTTCAACTTTTGCATGAATTCTTCTTCCTGTTTTAGGATTATGTAAATATCCTTCGTCATCAGAATAAACATGAGGGTAGTCTATTTTCTTTTTGCCTTCATACATGATTGGAAGCTCTAAGATGTTGCTATAAAAGCAACGGTACCTACCAAATTTCTTATTTTCATGATAATGGCCAAAGAACCAATTTTTAAATATGATTTTCTTTCGTAATTCCTCCAATATTTTGGTGTTGTTATCGCTACGATAATTAAACATCTCTTTGACAATGCTAGAAGGCGCGCAGTGAGTTAAGACATAATCAACTTCAAAATTAACGTTCTCTAAATTGCTACATGCGTTTTCAACGTCTTCAAAAGTGATATCCTCTTCATTCCACCAAGAAACTCTATTTATTCTCCAATCCCTATCGATTGAAGTTGCTCCACCCATGCAAAAGAATTTTGTATTGTTTAGAATCAATACTTCGCCTCTATTTATGTGATAAACATTTTTATATAGTCTATGACATTTCGCGTTTTTGTATTCTACTATTGGGAATTCATTTAGTAATTCGAAATTTTCATGATTTCCATCTATAAATAGGACTGTTGGGCCTAACGTGCTGTAATCATGGATGTAACATTCATCTTCACTCCAAGCAATCCCGGCATCACCAAGGATTATTAGATAGTCTTTTTTGGTAACGTATCGTTTGGAAAAGTATTTTTCTAGTTTGGCAAAATCAATATCGCCATGGGTGTCTCCAGTTATATAAATCATAGCAATTATTCCTCTATTATTTTGTAAGATGAAATATATTTATCTTCATCATTTGATGTGAAATGTTTACAAACGATCGATAATCCATTCTTTATATCTTCGTTAAGGATAAAATACCTGCTTAACTGCTGATATATTGTTTCCACATCCATGCCATCAAAACATTTCCAAAACGAAACGGCTTCATTGAATAAGATAGTGAATTCTTTATCCAAATGGACAACATAAGTAGTGTAGTCGTCTAGTAATTCAATGAGAAAATATGGTTTGTTCTCCATC
>JALEUF010000115.1 GCA_022781015.1 Caryophanales bacterium | reverse complement strand
CTAAGGTTATCTAACAATAGCAATTCTAAACCCGAATTTACATATTTTTTGATGTTTGATAAGTCGATTGAGTAAATTTCAACATCATTTGAAATTAATAGAAATCTATTCCGATTTATTCTTTATCTTTTCGTTTATCTTGTCTTGAATCAAGGAAAGCTTCTCTAACTTTTCGTCATCATTATAATAATCGCCTAGTTCAGTCTTTAACCTATTGAATTCACTTAAGGCTTCTTCTTTATCAATAAGTCCAGCTTCCTCTTGGAAATCAATATAATCGAGTTCAGATGTGAAATATTCACTTGAAAGAGCATTTCTAACTTGCCTTCCCCAATAGATTTTATTAAGCCAACGTCTTCTAAGTGTCCCAGCTTTCTTATAATAACGCATGGCCATCATTTCATCTTCTTCATCATTAGTTAGATTAAACATTTTCCTATAGGCCCTAGCTAGGTTATAGAAAACAAATCCAGACCATACCCCCATTGATGTATCGATTAGATCAACATATTTATCTACTAGAATCGAGAATAATTCGATTGCTTTTTTTAGATGGTTTCCTTTCTTGCTAAATTCATATAGATGCAAATACGATAGACCTAGGTAATCATAATAGACAGTCATGATAAGTGGATTGATACTCTTTTCACTTGATTGGCAATCTTCTTCTAAAGCAAGGACTATATCTCTATACACTTTTTCTTTTTTAGGAGCAAAGCCAAAGGAAAATGATACATATTCAATAAGTGCTAAAATCATGTTCTTGACAAAATTCAAGGTAGACAAGGAATATTCTTCAATATCTAGATCGCTAAAGGTAGTCAAAAGAGGTTCTATTTTAATACACCATTCCTTAACCCCGTCACGCTTACCAAATATAGGAAGGAAGCCCACCCTTTCAATAAAATAGATGGCTCTTTCGTCATATCTATTTAGTGATTTGCATTCTTCATACCAATCATTTAATACTTCAGGAAGGCTAAGTGTATCGCTAGTTTTCTCAAATAGATTCTCATAATCTACCCTATATTTCTCTCTTGTTATCAATTTGTCGTAGCTGGGGAGTTCAATAGATTGCCCATTTAATCTATCAATATCTTTAGAAAGCAGGAGAACCTTCTTTACTACTTCTTTAAATACCTCATCTTCGCTTCCTTTGTTGAAATGCTTTATTTCAATTCCGTTAAGGTCGCTAGGTAATTCGACATTATCTTCTTTTGGATTGAAATCGCTTAGCAAGATGCATTTCTGCTTGCCTAAGTGAAATATAGCCATTCCTAATTCAAATACGACATTTTGCCTTAATCTTCCTTTTCCATTTGCTAAATCATCAGAAGTTAAGAAAGTAACGCATAAATCACTTCCGTTAAATAAAGATGTAATGCTAGAAAGCAAGTCTCCTGTTAAGATTGAATCCATTACGATAAGGGAACGTATCGGAATCTTCTTTTCACTTGAAAGCTTATCGATAAGATTTTTCATCTTTGTCGCATAATTACGTCCACTACCCCCATATATAATGGAGACCGTTTTATATTTCTTAACCATAAAAAGCCCTTTGTATTTATTTTTTGATTGACTAATTTAACACAATAATTTTTCTAAATAGTAGTAAACATGGACTAACCGTAATTTAATAACACATATACCTATATTTATAATAAGATTCATATCAATTTCAGTTGTCTACAAGAAAATAACAACTTATAAAACATCATGTTCTCCCATGGTCAGCCCAAGAGAAATTAACAATTTTCATCTTAAGTATTTCTGCTTTTGCGTTACCATTTCAGATGCCAGGCCGATATACATCAGAAAGGAAGAGCACATAAAGGCACACATGTTCACCGTCTCCATCGCCCTTACGATAATGTGCATACTGAGAAGGAAATATCTACCAAACTCAACGTCCAACTCAATATTCGAGTCGCTGAGGAAATATGAATTCGGGGAGCTTGACGGCCTGACTTACAAGACCCTGTACTGGGACCGCAACATCAGCGAATTGTCGAAGAAGATGAACCTGAACCTGGCCTATAGGTATCATGAAATCAACAAAATGAGAAGTTTGGTAGGAGCAAGCAAAAAGAAGTAGATGTGAAGGAAAAAGTTAATAATTAAATAGTAAAAAGTCTCGATGCAGTCGTAACATTCTTTAATTTTTATTCAAAAAAGTGCCGAAAACAGGATTATATCGAAATAATGATTTAACAGGTTCTCCACTTTTTTGGTTTGGATTCGACCCGGTTCGAATCTGTTCGACCATGTTCGAACTTGCGTTCAGGATCTCCAGTGCTAAAGAACGAAAAAACCGACCCTATAACAGAATCGGCAATCAGCTAATTGGCGCGCCCGGGGGGACTCGAACCCACAACCCCCAGATTCGTAGTCTGGTACTCTATCCAGTTGAGCTACGGGCGCAACTGCAGCCTTTCGGCTTGCATAATATATTCCACTTACATGAAGTAAGCAAGAATTAAGTTGGAGCTTCCTGCCGGATTCGAACCGACGGTAAGTGAGTTGCAGTCACTGGCCTTACCACTTGGCTAAGGAAGCAGCGAGTGGATTATACCACTACCCCCAATAAATAAAAACATTATTTTCTACAAAAATGGCTGTCTATAGGATTAATTGGCCTTTGATAAGGCAATAGCTTACAAAAATAGCCACTACAACGATAGATAAGGCAATTCTATAAATGCCAAATACCTTGAAATCATGCTTTTTGACAAAACCCATGAGCCATTTGACAACGAATATAGAAACAATAAATGCCGTTACCATTCCAACTAGAAGGAATACCCATTCATTTAAACTTGGATTACCAAATTTAACAAAGTACTTAACCATCTTTAATAAAGAAGCCCCAAACATGACAGGTATTGATAGATAGAAAGAATATTCGGCTGCCGATTCTCTAGATAATCCTAATAAAAGGGCTCCTAATATAGTGACTCCAGATCTAGATGTCCCCGGGATTAGCGCTAGTATCTGGAAACAACCGATAATTAAAGCATATTTGAATGATAGTTCATTTACTGAATATATCTTAAATGGATCATCTTTCTTCTTGATGAATGTCTCGACTAGAATAAAGGCAATTCCATATATTAATAAAGTAATAGATACAGTTATCCAGTTTTCTAGTTCTATATCTAGTAATTCCATGATTAATCCGATGAGAGCAGCAGGAAGGCAACCTACTATTGCTTTAGCCCATGTTAGCCAGATATCTTTATGTTTCTTCTTGTTTAGTTCTTCAAGGCTAATTTCGTTA
>JALEUF010000081.1 GCA_022781015.1 Caryophanales bacterium | reverse complement strand
GAGTCGAACCTTTTTTTGATGCTCTTTTCAAACTTGTTTGTAACATTTGCTACAAAGAAGTTTTTTCGGTTTTGCATGTTGCATGACCAGCATTTCATGGATGGATTCAATGGATAAAAAAGAAATCGTTTGGCTAACGTTAGATAATCTAAGCATGTTATTTGATCGTGATAAATCAGTCATTAGTAGGCACATTCGTAATATATTTAATGGAAACGAATTATTTAAAGATATCTCTGTTGCAAAAAATGCAATTCAGATTAAAGGACAGATTCATTATGTTCTATATTTTAACTTAGATGTCATAATTTCCGCTGGTTATAGAGTCAAGTCTGAAAGAGGCGTGATATTTGAGTCGAACCTTTTTTTGATGCTCTTTTCAAACTTGTTTGTAACATTTGCTACAATTAAGTTGCTATGAGGTCTTTGCCATGAAATTTGATATAAAAGAAGATTTAATTCTACTTAGAGAGTTTTTTCATCTTTCTCAAGAAGAGTTAGCTGCTAAGACAGGGATAGATAGAGTGACTTTATCAAGAACTGAAGTAGGGGAGACTAGTCCTAGATTTGAATTACTGGATAGAATATATAGTTTTTGTTTTGATGAAGGATTAAAGCTCAATTGTCAAAAAGAGATGCTTTATAAAGATGATCTTAAAAAGGAACACATATTACTTTCACATGCTTCAAGAAATGGTATAGATGGTCAAATTACAGTCGATAAAGGAAAGGCATTCAATGATTTTGGCAAAGGTTTTTATTGTGGCGATTCCTATGATAAATCCGCTTCTTTTGTTTGTAGATATCCTGAATCCAGCGTGTATTTTATTGATTTCAATCCAACTAATTTGAAAAGCATTAAGTTTGAAGTTGATACAAAATGGATGTTAGCAATTGCTTATTTAAGGGGAACATTGAACGATTTCAAAGACAGTAAAATACTAAAAGATATTATTGATCCAATTTTAAAGGCTGATTACGTTATTGCTCCTATTGCTGACAATCGTATGTTCCAAATTATCGACACATTCATTTCTGGCGAAATAACAGATGAGCAATGCAAACATTGCTTAGCCGCCACCAATTTAGGAATGCAGTATGTTTTCTTGTCAGAAACTTCTATTAAACATTTGAAGGTATTAGAGAGATGCTTTCTTTCTACCATTGAGAAGAATTATCTAAAGTATCAACAAATTGAATTCCAAAAAATAGGTTTTGACAAATCTAAGATGGCTAGGATTCAATATAAGGGTAAAGGAAAATATATCGAGGAAATTCTGAAATGAAAACGATAGATAAGGACGGTCTTTCTCTTTGCACTCTCCAAGGTAATGTTTTTGCCTCTTCTTTAGATAATGCCGAGTGTAGCTCGAAGATTTTCATGAGAAGGTTTTTAAATTCGAAGGTTGCAAGGGAGTTCGACTCATCTTCTATTCTTGATGGAACAATGACTATTAAAGATATATTTTTTGAATTAGAAGAAGAATTTGGCAAAACAAGCTATGGATGTGAAAAATATGACAAGGAAGTCTTGTTTTGGATAGGCTACATCTATAGATATTTTGCATATACCTATAACCTTACATCAAAATATGTTTATAAAATCGTCAAACCAAGCGAGCTTAATGAACTTTATTATGTTTATCATACTTTCGATCCAAAGGTTGTAATCGAAAGAATTCTAGAAGAAAAGAGGATTTCTTTTGATGTTGAAGACCAAAACAAAAGATTACTTGAAATGCTTAAAACTAGGCTTTATAAAGAACAAACTGTCTTAGAAGAAACAAAACAAAGTCACATTAACGAAATTGTTAAAGCTTCAAAGAAAACTTCTTTTGTTTTAGATGGAAAGAAAGTATCTGATTTACCTAAGAAATTAAATTCTTCTTTTGATGATAAAAATACAGACCTTATTTATAAATCGATTCTTTATAAAGAAGAAGCAGCAGGATTGCTTTGCTTTAAGCAAATTGAAAATGGTGAATTCGATTTGGATATGGTGTTAAAGAAAACTCTTTATGTAAACAAAGTGTTTTTATCGGTCGTGCTTTCAAAAGCAATGACTGCAATAAAAGAAATACATTCTAGTTCGCTTGCTGTAAAAGCCTTAACAAAGGATGATGAAAATATATCTATTTTTAAAGAATTAGGTTTCACGTATTTAAAAGAAGATGAACAGTTTGCTTACTATATAAAGCGGAAGTTATAAATTATCCTTATGGACCCCTTAGTTATGTTTGGCAGTATTTAAAATCTCTATTTTTTTAATTTTTATCGATTTTGTCTTGTTTATTTTGCAACCATCCCTTCATTTCATTCAGGAATGTTTACACAATTAAACGGATACTCTCCATAAATTGGAGAACAAAATGAAAAACAACTTACTTCTAATCCCGGCTGCTATTCTTCTTGGCGCTTGTAGTGCTAACCCAAATGCAAGTACACCATCAACGGAAGCAAGCTCAACCCCATCAACTGGAGATGTCGTTTTAAGCGACGAATCAACTAATACCACACAAACTACAACAGGAAATGGATTAAACGCTTTCCTAGCTTCTATTGGAAAGAATTCAACCGTAAACGCAACCGTTAAAGAAGATGGAGAAACAACTTCGTTTACTACAGTTTACGATGCTAGCGGGATTGCTACTTATGAAAATGGCGCCTTCGTTAGTGGAACTACCTCTACCACCCAAGGAATAGTCGAATTCATTAAAACTGGAAATTCGTATGAAATTGCAGCGGTGGATTCGCCTGTAAATAATCCGGAATTAATTTATGGAGCTTTATTTTATTCGCCTTATGACCTAGTTTCTTTAGGTGAATCTATTTGGAATGATGATTTAACTTCTAATAATGAAGATTTATTCTATGTCATTTCAGGTTTAGCCAACTTATATTCATACCAAGATTATCTAGATTATGAATCTTCTACAGTTACTTTGACTTTAGGAGAAGAGGCAAAATTAGAAGGCACATTGTCTTTTGATGTCATATTCGAAACTTTTACAGTTGAGTATAGCTTAAGTATCGAAGATATCGGAACTTCAGTTTCTGATGAACTAAATGAATTCAATGCTAACCCAGCAACTATAGTAGCCAAAACCGCTTATTCAGCCGAAGTGCTAGCTTTTTTAGGAAGTAACACCTTACCTTTTGTTGGGTTCGGATATGGCTTATATGAAGGGCTTGATGTCGAGTATGGAACTTTAAGCTTAACCGACGTAACTGCAGAAGAAGGCATCTTTGCAACATTTGCAGCCGCTTTAAATACTTCTATCTGGATCAAGGATACTGAATCTTCTGATGAAGAAAATGGATATCTAGCCTACGCAACTGCTGATGAAAGCTATTTGTTAGACATCACTTTCTCTAGCGATGCTGAATTAGGTGGCTTAGGAATTTATCCAAATGGATATTTCCAAGTCGATGTCTCTTGTTTTGCTGAATAAAGACTAAATAAATCCATTTCATAAAGGGCCTATATTGATACATGGGTCCTTTATTTTTTATCTTTTTTAGAGAATTTATTAATAAAGAAGGATTCGATTTTATCTGAATATTTATAGGAAATTAAGAATGCTACAATAGCTAATATCCCAATAAGAGCCAAAACTGGTATTCCCCATCCTGAATAAGGGATGAAGTTGCCTGACATAAATAATATGGTAGCCAATATAGAAGTGGCCCTAGTTACTATCTGCATGATTAAAAAGACAATGAATTTCATTTTTAATATGCCGCATACTGAGCAAAGCAAATCATCAGGAAAGAAAGGGAAAAGAAAAGCAAAGAACATTACTACATTTTGCTTATTTTTTGTCTTTTCCAATATGGAATCGACTTTTTCTTTTCCTCCTGCCACCCAATTAACAAAAGGCCTTCCTAATAATCTTCCTAGGTAAAATGCTACAATTGAGCCAATCATCATTCCGATATAGGAATAAATAAAGGATTTCCATACCCCAAATAGATAAGTTCCTGCAACAATTGTAATTGAACCTGGAATCGGGATAAATGAAACCTGCAAGAAAGAAATCAATATGAAAAGAAGTGGGGCCCATATGCCGAAAGAAGAAATATATTCCTGTAATTTTTTCTGATTTCTAAGTTCGTTTAATCCGTACTTTGAATAAAAATAATAGGCTATTGCAAGCAAAACTAAAATAAGTAGGCCTGAAAAATATAACTTTATTATTGTCTTATTCTTGTCATTTTCCTTCATCTGGCAATGCTATTTCTTTAACATCATCTTTAACCATTATGTTTAGATCCTTAGGATCACAATCGCAATTCGCTGCTTCTTCTAATGGCAATTTGTAATATAAGGCGGTCGCTGTATCCAATAAATTAAAGGATGAATCATATAATTTTGCTTCTCCTTCAAATATTAGTTTTGTAGATTTTGTTATTTTAGCAACTGCGATTAACTTTTCATTATAAGGTACTGCCTTATGGTATTTGACTTCTAGTTTTAAAGTAACTCCCCATACATTTGGCTCTTTTACCCATATGCCTCTACCGATTGTTTCATCTAGAATTGCTGCAATCATCCCTCCATGAGTCCTATTTGGATAAGATTGATGCTCGCTTCTAAACGAGAATAAGCAGACAATCGAATCGTCCTCCATATTATAAAAAGAGGCTTTTACACCTAATGGGTTATCTATCCCACATACAAGGCAATCCTTACTATTTGATTGTTTAGATATGACTTTCATGTAACTAATATTAATCCAACTTTATTTAATTGGTATAATTATTTTTGATTATGAAAGAACCTTTGGCATTTAGAATGAGACCCAAAACCCTTGAAGAGGTTATTGGTCAAATAGATTTAGTAGGACCTTCCTCCTTCTTATATAAATCAAAAGAAAATGGAACTCCTTTTTCTTTTGTCTTATTTGGTCCACCTGGAACAGGAAAGACTACAATAGCAGAAGCCTATGCAAGAAGTTTAGGCATCCATTATATAAATCTAAACGCGGTTACTTGTTCTAAAAAGGATTTAGAATTAGCAAAAGACGAAGCCAAGATATTCCATCCATCTATATTGATCGTTGATGAAATACATAGATTAGATAAAACAAAGCAGGATTATCTCCTTCCTTATGTTGAAAACGGCACTTTCTATTTAATTGGAGCGACTACATCTAATCCTTATATATCTTTATCTAGGGCGATTAGAAGTAGATGTAGGATATTAGAAGTAAAAAGCTTGACTGAAGATGATATTGTCGAAGGATTAAATAGGGCGATTGCTTCTAAAGATGGGTTGAATAATGAATCGATATTTAGCAAGGAGGCTTTATCCTATATCGCTAGATTATCTGGCGGGGATATGAGATTTGCTCTTAATTTATTAGATATATCTTCTGTCCAATTCGGGTTAAATAAGAAACATGTAATTAGCCTAGAAGAAGTCGAATCTATTGAAAAAGTACCTAATATTGCCTCTGATAAAGATGAAGAAGAGCATTACGATACAGTCTCTGCTTTACAAAAAAGCATCAGGGGATGTGATGTCAATGCCGCTTTATATTATTTAGCCAAATTATGTATTTCTAATGATTTGGATTCTATTAAAAGAAGATTGTTAGTAACGGCTTATGAAGATATAGGTTTAGCTAATCCAAATGCCGTACTTAGATGCCAAATGGCCATAAAAGCAGCAGAAGAAGTTGGATTTCCTGAAGCTATTATTCCTTTAGGAGATGCAGTAGTAGATCTATGTTTATCCCCTCATTCAAAAGCAGGTTGTTTATCTATTGAATCGGCGATGGACTTTGCTTCTAAAACCCCATTAGAAGTAAAAGATTATCTAAAGCTAACTCCTATAAATATGAAAGAAGAAGATAAATATCCTTACGATAGGCCTGATTTATGGGAAAGAATTGAATATCTTCCTGATTTTATTAGGGATAAGAAATTCTATGAACCTAGCTATAATTCAGCTTACGAAAAGGTACTTAATGCAAATTATGAAAGGTTATTAAAGCAAGGTAGAACTTCATCTTTATCTAGCTTAAAAAAGAGTAAAAAGTAATGTAACCGCTTTCTATATGCTTAACCCTTGATTGATATCAAATTTTGATTATCATTACTGACCCCTTAAGAAAGGGGTTGTGCGAAAGGAGTTAAGAGAATATGAAAAAATTAGATGAAAACAATAAGCTAGAAAACCTCGCGAATAAGAAATCGCACAAATGGAATTTCAAAAAATTTACGAGAAATTTGGCTTCTTGCTATGTTGATACTGCATTTGATAACATCAGCCAGTATTAACCAATCAAGTTGAGCCATCGTTAGTTAATGCGGTGGCTTTTTTCTTGCATTCAATTATTTATTTCTGAAGTGGCTGAATAACATTACCTATTGCCAATAGAATATGTTAAATAATCAAATTTTTTGATGAAAATAAGGGTTTATTCGGACATTATTTTTAATGATTTTTAATCTTATTTCATCTTGTTAACATAAAGTCACAAGGAGATTTAAAATCATGAAGAAAAATCTTTTAATTATTAGTTCTTTGGTTTCTTTTCTTTCTTTGACTTTATTAATTGGAAAAGTTACTGGAGAACCCCCCTTCTTAAAAGCTGAAGCTACAGAATATTCTTTATCTTTAGATAGCAAAAATGCCTATGTTAATGGCGAAACATCCAAAGAGATAAAAACTAGATTAGGAAATACAGTAAGATTCTCTTACGAAGGCGCCTCTAGTGTTGAAGGTGGTC
This sequence comes from Caryophanales bacterium, assembly GCA_022781015.1. Taxonomy (GTDB): domain Bacteria; phylum Bacillota_I; class Bacilli_A; order RFN20; family CAG-826; genus Alloenteromonas. Next base: position 363 of record JALEUF010000081.1, on the reverse strand, counting down.
ACGTCATTCTTAGTGAAGGCGGAAAAATCTACAATACTGATCAAATCACAGGTGGCAACAAAGTAGTTGCAAATTTCGTTGCTAGTGGAGAGGGGCGGCTAATCTATAAATATGGAAATAGCAAAGACCATATGAGAACTACCTATTTAGTTTCTGGTACCGAACTATTTAATCCAAGTTATGGCGATTACCGTTATGTATGTTTCGAAGCTAGCGGTAGCCCTATTACTATCTCTTCCATTACATTGAATTATTCATGTGAAGCAGAAGTTAATCAATATGGTAAACCTACCATTACCTTTGAAGGTGCTACAACTGGAGAAGTTAGACAAGGTGATGAATTTACCTTACCAACTGTTAAAG
>JALEUF010000030.1 GCA_022781015.1 Caryophanales bacterium | reverse complement strand
TAAAATTACAGTCGAGTGGGTCCCATCTACTTTTGGAACTTTAGACAGTGTAACAGTTACTAACCCAGGAACTACTAGATATGTAGTAGGAGAAACTTATTCAAAAGAAGGCGTGGCCGCAATTAAAACTGATACGAATGGAAATCAAGCAAGCATTGATTCAACAGAAATCAAAACTAAATTAGATGGACATACATTCTCTGAAGCTGATGTTCCTTCAATGGCTAACGCCGTTAAATACAATGGCAAAGAATCGGCGCCATTCAACATTGAAGTATATTCTAAATCTTCATTTGTAAAGGTAACCACCGCAAAAGAAGATTGGACGGGAACATATATTATTGTTGCTCAGAAGGACGAGGACTATTTTGCATTTGATTCATCTTTAGACCCAATCGATACCATAAATAATAATAAGAAAGTAGTGGATACTAATGGCGTAATCGCAGATGCAATTTATCTATCGGTCAAGATCGAGAAGTATTTAACTGGTTACTCTATTCAATCTTATAACGGCAATTATATTGGAACAACAACTGCTTCCAACGGAATTAATTCTAAGACTACCAAATTATTAAACACTATAAGCTTTGATGGAGCTGATGGTGTGACCATTGTTTGTGATGTTAAAGGCAGTCCAATGACAATGAGATTTAATTCCGACGCTGGACAAGAACGTTTTAGATACTATAAGAGTGCAATAACAGGTATATCTGTTGCTTTATATGAATACAAAGCCACTGAATCAGTCTCTCTTACTAACTGGGCTAATCAAATAAACAATACATTACGTTGTAATAACGGGGTTAATCCACCTAATGTTGATACTTGGAACAATATTAAAACAACTTATTTTGATAACGTTATTAAAGGAGTGGACCTCGAAATTATTAGGAATGAAGTTGCTAATCCTAACGGGACAAACTTACAAAAAGCCTTAGCCAAATATGATTACATCATTTCTAAATATGGTGATACTCAATATCAAAACTATCTAGAAAGAAATATATCCATCGGTAAGGCAAATGTCTTCGGAATAGCTTTTAATTCCAACTTACCTTTGATTTCTATTCTTTCCTTAATGGGGATAGGGAGTATTCTTGGAGCTACATTCCTATTAAAGAAAAAGAAAGAGAATAAATAGCATTTATGGGATCAAGCACAAAACTTGGTCCTTTTTAATTTTTAATCCCATTTATTTGCCATTGTTTTATAATGGAGTTAGAAATATGGGTTATAACACTGCAATAGTATCTTGTCCGAAATGCGGACATCATGAACAAATTAATCTCCTTACTAGCTGCAATAGCCTTTTTGAAGTCGAAGAGAGAAAGGCTATATTAAATAAATCTGCTTTTTCCTATAAATGTTCTTCCTGTGGTCAGATATGCAAGATTATTCCTAGCTGTGTTTATACTAACCCAGTAAATAAATTCTATATTTATCTAGATAGCAAAGAGAATCTATCTAGTTATAACGTCATTCCTGGATATTCCCAAATGGATTCAAATGGTTATAGGCATTATGGGGCGACTAGTCCTAGCGATTTAATTAATAAGATACTTTCTTTGGAATACAAAGAAGACCCAAGGATTGCAGAACTTGCCATTGATTTGACATTAGAAAGATTTAATAGGAATTTCCCTAAAGAAGATATGAGCGATTGCTTTCTTTTTGTCGATAATGAGAATAATTCCAAACTATCCATTGCTATTATTGTAGGTAATGGAACTAGGTTTTATTCTAGTCCTTATCCTTTTGGCGATATTAAAAGATTCAATAACAGTATAAAAAGCAAAATAAAGAGGGTTAAGACTTTATATTTCGATAGGGATGATTTCCTTTCTATTAAGGATTGGACTTATAGCAACGACCTTTTTAAGTGATAAGCAAAATTAGAATTTGCCTAATTAAAATAAATAAACGATAATTTTTGTATGAAGACCAAATTATTTTCTAAATTATTATTGCTAGTAACTAGCTTTACTCTCATATCATGTTCTTTCTCTTCTAGCGGATCTGGATTAAAGGGAAATGAAGATGACTATTATAAAATCGACTTCTATTCTGATTATGCGGATATGGATTATAGCGATTCAACTTCTTGGGATAAAACCAAAGCCAAATACCTGGGTTATGGATATATCTTAAAAGACAAAGATCCATCAAAACAATCAGTCCCGTCTTTAACTTATCTAGATGAAACCAATAAAGATTATGACTATAGGAAATCATCTAAAGTAGCGGAGAACTATTTCACTTATGAATTTGATGGGTTCTATACTGCAGGAGATAAAAGCAAGCCTATAAGCGATGCCGTATTTACTTCTTCTTGTGATGTATTTGCTAATTTTAAACAGGTATATAACAAATACCTAGTTAAGATTTTTAACGATAAAGAAGTAGTGTTTTCGGAAAACCTAGAATATGCGAGTTCTTTCGTGACTAATGATGAAACAATTTCAATTTATGAAAGATATGCGAAAGATCCACTGGTCACCTTTAGAATGACCAAAGACAGTCTCCCTTATTATTATGAAACTGCTAAATTTGCTCGCTTTGATATAAAACGTAAAAATGGAGATGTTTTTGAAGATCATTCTCTTGGCAATGCAACTTATTATGTTGATGCTTCATACGAAATTAAAGCTTTATATAACGACCTTACTTATAAGAAGTTTGATGTAAATATTCCTCAAAAGGTTACATTCGGTGGTAAGGACATAGATACTGCATTATTCTTTACCCAAGAACATGAAACCAATGGGGACAATTATGTTTATAAAGTTACTTATAACGAAGCTTTTGAACCTAAAACTAAAGAAATGACAATTGATGGAATTAAATATGTTTTCACCGGATTCGAAGATGCCATATATGCAGATAGCACACATGAGGAAGTTAAAGGAGAGCCGGTAGACGTTAATCATATAAAGGATAATGTTACTTTAACTCCTAAGTTCGATTACGCTAAATTACAAGTTACTTTCCATGAAGGAACTACAACTCATATAAAGGAAGTGTCTTATGGTTCAACAATAAATCCGATTTCCATTGATGAGACGAAAATTCCTACGGGTTATGTTTTTAGTG
>JALEUF010000008.1 GCA_022781015.1 Caryophanales bacterium | reverse complement strand
TTCGCATAAGTAATAACTCCAATACAATCCTTATTATCTATAAATATATTAGAATCAATTTCATCATCGCTTAACAATTTGTCATCCTTGTAGATGCCCGTGCCCAAAATGTTAATGCCGTTATCAACTTTCTTAGGATTGATTTTAAATAAGGTGCCATTCCATTTGAAATATGAATTGCCTTCAAGATTATAAATGCTTCCTTCAACTTGATTAGTAGTGATAGCTTTAGAAAGCAGGATACATTCATCGCCAAAGTCTTTAGAAGAAGATTCTTGCTTGCCACAAGAAATTAGGATCAAAGGAACTAATAAGAGAAAAACAAATTTTTAGTTTTCATTTTCATAGTCCCCTTTTATAAATGCTTGGGATTTATCCAGCGTTTCCTAACAATGCCAAAGTTAATCCCGCTATCATAATACCTTAAATTAAACTAAAAACAATATTGCAATTTCGGATTTGCAGGTTTCTAAAACACTTAATTATATTTATAGGATATACAGGCTTTTTAACACAAAATGCGATAAATCCTTATAATCTTCATAAGAATCATCGAAAACAGACATTTGGAAACGTATTACTCCTCTTGCATCTACTCCATCAACGAAATGATAGGCTTTGCTATCTACCGTTCCCTCTCCGTTGACATCTAGGCGAGTCTTTTCGTAATCAAATTCAAATAAAGCTTCTTTGTAATTAAAATATACTTCTTCATTAGAAATTACTTTTATTGTTCCAACTAATTTAAAACTAATGAAAGTAGGTTTCTTTTTGTTTTCAATAGAATTAGAAGCCCCGCAAGAAGCAAGTAATGATGCCGAAATCAAGAATAACGCAATCTTTTTCATATTAACCCCCCTAATTTAGTCTAAGCATTGCTAAATAAGGCGCTACGAACGACTTATTCTGCCACGCACAAGTTTCATCGCTTCCATTTGCATAACATATTTTGCCAAGGCAAATCGCACCTTCTTTAAATGTATTTTCATCGATACTTTTATGATCTAGGAGTTCGCCATTACGATAAATAAGAGTTTGAGGTATCGTAAAAGTCTCACCTTTATTTAATAGAATCTTGAAGTAAGCCCCATCAAATTTAAAATAATCGCCTTCTCCAGGTATTTTATGTATTTCTCCTTCTAGTTCTTTAGTAAGAATAAAATGATTTATCATTATGCAAGTATTGTTGCTAGATGAAGATTCTACTTCCCCACAACTAAAAAGACTAAAAGAAGCTAGACCCAATAAAATTAATTTTTTGAATTTCATAAATCCCCCTTTTTGTTTGTTAGAAAAAGATAATGCCACTAATTTTAAGTGTCAATATCCGCTAACCTAAAAAGGGGGAAATGTAGAATTTATAAGAGTAATAAACCCATCAATATTCAATGTAAGCGTTTTCAATAAAGTTAAGTTATCTTTCATGAGCAAATCCTTAGACTTGATGCTACTTATTTTGTTATACTGCCCACGCAAAAACAGGAGGAAAAAACCAATTATGATCAATGAAGAATACTACGATACATTCAAAGGTTCCAAATGGAAAGAAGACATCGACGTAAGAGACTTCATCGTCTCTAACTACACTCCTTATGATGGAGATGAATCTTTTTTAGTTGGACCAACCGAAAATACCTCTTCCTTATGGGCAAAATTACAAGAACTCCAAAAGAAAGAAAGAGAAAATGGCGGAGTACTTGATATGGAAGAAGATGTCGTCTCTTCTTTAACTAGCTATGGCCCTGGCTACCTAGATAAAGATAAAGAAGTCATCGTCGGACTACAAACTGATAAGCCACTTAAAAGAGCTTTCATGCCTTATGGTGGTATCAAGATGGCAGAAGAAAGCCTTAAGACTTATGGATATACCCCAAATCCAGAATTACATAAGATTTTCACTACCTATCACAAAACCCATAACGATGGAGTTTTTGATGCCTATACCCCAGAAATACTCCACTGCCGTCACAATAAGATAATCACTGGTCTTCCAGATACTTATGGAAGAGGAAGGATTGTCGGCGACTATAGACGTATTGCCTTATACGGTATCGATTACCTTATCGAAAAGAAAAAGGAAGATCTAACACTTACCGACGATGGGGAAATGTGCGAAGAAATCGTCAAGGAAAGAGAAGAAATCTCCATGCAGATAAAAGCCCTTAAGCAAATTAAGGAAATGGCTTCTATCTATGGATTTGATATCTCTAAGCCTGCAAAAGATGCCAAAGAAGCTTTCCAATGGCTATATTTTGGCTATCTTGCTGCTATAAAGACCCAAAACGGTGCTGCCATGTCAGTTGGCAGAATCTCTACTTTCCTAGATATCTATATTGAAAGAGATCTCCAAAAAGGAATATTGACCGAAAAAGAAGCCCAGGAATTAGTAGACCAAATCGTCTTGAAATTCCGTATGGTCAAATTTGCCCGTATCCCTTCTTATAACGCCTTATTCTCTGGTGATCCAATCTGGGCAACCTTAGAAGTTGCCGGTATGTGTAGCGATGGGAGAAGCATGGTTACCAAAAATGACTTCCGCTTCTTACATACATTAGAAAATATGGGACCAAGCCCAGAGCCAAACCTCACTGTCTTATATTCTTCTAAATTACCTGTTGGATTTAAGAAATATGCATCCCATATCTCTATATTAACTAGCTCCATCCAATATGAAAATGATGATGTCATGCGTCCAGTCTGGAAAGATGACTATTCTATTTGCTGCTGCGTCTCCGCTACTGAAACTGGCAAGGAATACCAATTCTTCGGTGCCAGGGCCAATTTAGCAAAATGCTTGCTTTATGCGATTAATGGCGGCGTTGATGAAAAGACATTTGAACAAGTCGGTCCAAAATATCGTCCTTGCGTTGGGGAATATCTAGATTATGAAGATGTCCTAGAGAAATACAAGGATATGATGAAATGGCTTGCCAAAGTCTATGTCGAAGCCTTAAATATCATCCATTATATGCATGATAAATATTATTATGAAGCTGCCGAAATGGCTTTAATCGATTCCCATCCAATGAGGAGCTTTGCCACTGGTATTGCCGGATTTAGCCATGTCGTTGACTCTTTAAGCGCCATAAAATATGCCAAAGTCAAGCCAATTAGAAACGAAAAGGGTATTGCCGTTGATTTTGAAATCGAAGGCGACTTCCCACGCTACGGTAACGATGATGATAGAGCTGATTTAATTGCTGTCCATTTGTTAAAGACTTTCATGGATTATATTGCTTCTAGAAAGACTTACCGTAATTCCAAGCCAACTACTTCCATCCTTACCATCACTTCTAATGTTGTATACGGCAAGGCTACTGGAACTCTTCCAGATGGAAGAAAGGCTGGCGAACCTCTTTCTCCAGGTGCAAACCCAAGCTATGGAGCTGAAAAGAATGGATTACTTGCTTCCTTGAATTCTTTATGCAAGCTTCCATGTGAATATGCTCTTGATGGCATCTCTAATACCCAAACAATCAATACCGATTGCCTTGGACATAGCGATTCCGAACGTATCTCTAACCTAGTAAATGTTCTTGATGGATATTTTGATGGAGGTGCCCACCACCTTAACGTCAATGTATTCGGCAAGGAAAAACTAATCGACTGCATGAACCATCCAGAAAAGCCAGAATATGCAAACTTCACTATCCGTGTTTCTGGTTATGCTGTAAAATTTATTAACTTAACAAAGGAACAACAGCTCGATGTCATTGCTAGAACCTGCCACGAACACCTCTAATATCAAAGTTAGATCAGATAAAATCGAAAGCTTCGGGCTTGTAGATGGACCTGGTGTTAGATCGATATTATTCCTTTCCGGTTGCCCCTTAAGATGTCTATATTGCCATAATGTTGAGATGCAAAATCCTAACTGTGGCAAAGAAATCACTCCAAAAGAAGCCTTTCTTGCCTTAACTAGGTATAAAAGGTATTGGGGGCAAACTGGAGGGGTTACTATTTCCGGAGGGGAACCACTTCTATATCTAGATTTCCTTATCGAATTAGGGAAACTTCTTAAAAAAGAAGGGATATCGATGGTTATTGATACTTCTTTAGCAACATTTAGTTTAGACCCAGTTTATCTAGCTAAATTCGATGAATTGCTAACTCTAACGTCTTTGTTCCTATTGGATTTAAAGGCAGTTGATCCAGAATTACATAAAACCATCACTGGAAAAACAAATTCAAATATCATCGAGGGATTTAATTACCTTAAGGAAAAAAACTTCCCTGTTTGGATTAGATATGTACTTCTTCCAACCTATACTGATTCAAAGGAAGTATTGCTAAAATCTAAGGAATTCCTATCTAAATTCAATAATATCGATAGGGTTGAGATTCTTCCTTATCATGCCTTGGCTATCCCTAAATACGAGAAACTTCATATCGAATATAAATTAAAAGATATTCTAGCCCCATCAAAAGAAGAGATAGAAAGAGCGAATAAACTTCTAGATACTGCTTCATTTAATAAATACCTAAGTAGGACCTATTGAGGTTCTACTTTTTTATATAGAAAAAGACGTCCCCCAGGAATAAGGACGTCTTTTATAGAAAGGAGGTTCAACACCAAGAATGCAAATTATTGGGCAGTAAAGGTAGTTAAATCAGGATAGTTAAGGTCGCATTTATCCCAATCATAGGTAGTACTTGTTTCGACCGAGAATGCAGATCCTTCATTATTTCCAGTAGTCTTGGAAGTAACTAAAACAGGTAAATAGGAAGCAGTAACCATCTTGGCTTCGCTTGTATAAGACATTACGGAAGAAGAAAGTTTAGTAAAGGCTTCGACTTTGATATCCCCATCACCTTTTCCTTTATAGAACTTATAAGAGGCAGAGGCATTTGATCCACCTGCATCAACGTTAATGTCAATATTGATACCGCTTGCCATTTTTACAATGGAATCATAGATACTGACAAACATTTCCTTGAGATCTTCGTTTTCATATCCAGCTTGATTCATAGCATTATCAAAGCTAGTGTCGACATTAGTTTCGACTTTGACATAGGATTTGTTTTCTCCGTCAGACATGGCGCTGACAAAGGCATTGTCTTTTACATACATCCAGGTTTCGACATTGGCTGAATCTGAACCGGTTTCGCCAGAAACAGAAGCATAAATATAACGATTATCAATATCGATAGCCGTCTTAATCTCAGCATTACCAGCCGCCATATCTTCATCATATTTGCCAGAAACCTTTGAAGAATTCGAGATTGTGAATTTCTTTGGAAGAGTGAAACTATCTTTCTTGACTTCTTCTTTAGCGGCTTTAGCAGATTTAGCAATGGTTTCTTTATCAACTTCTTTATAATCTGATCCAGGTTCTTTTCCGCAGCTAACCAATAATGTGGCTGCAGGTAATATTAATAATAGACTTTTGTTTTTCATAATTTTTATCTCGGAATTTTATTATATATCTTAAATTAAAGTTTAAGGAATTATTTCTTATAAAAATAGACAACAAAATAAAAGATGTATATTTTGAGGAAATAGTTAAAGAAAAGTGACTAGAGAATTGTATTTATTCTTTTGGATTAGAATATATGAATCCACCCATGGAATAATGCATTTCCTCGGCAAAAGAAGAACTAAGGAAGATATCTTTGCTTAAGAAACTATGATTTCCACCGTCTTGTTCATGAAAGAAAAGCTCGAATTTAGTTTTATCTATATACCATTCATCATTAGATAAAGGTATATGGAACGCATTTATTCCTTTATCAAAAGAAAATTTCTTTTGCAGGTTCTTTGTGAATTCATCTTTGTATTTTATTCCTAGATAAGAATCAAAATAAAAACCTTCCTTATCCATTAAATACCCGTATTCAGGTTCGCCTATACTTATATCTGCTATATACGGAATGGCTTTTCTTCGTTATATCTATAAAAGGAAGCCTTCTTATATATCAAATATGTCGCATCAAAGACAAATTCAATAGGCTTTATTAGATTATAGGTAAAGCGAATGCCAACTTCATCTAAATCAATGCTTATTTCTCCTAAAGTATCTTTCCCTTCATTGCTTGAATAAATAGAAACTGATTCTCCATAAAGCAAGCAAGGAAAATCAGGTGGTATAATCTATTCCTGAAAAGGCCAGCAAGAAGACAAAATAGACGTGAATAATAAGCTAGAGATTCGTTTGTTTTCTTAAAATCTTTTAAGTGTCTTAACAACATATCTATTCCTCTGAGCTTGAGTAAGAAAATACAAATCCCACTCTAGAATAGTACATTTTCTCGGCAAATTCAGGGCTAAGGTATGTCGTATTACTTAAAAAAGCATTCCCCCAAGAAGACTTCCGGTCAAAAGCTAATTCAAATTCTTTCTTATCTATATGCCATTCATCATTAGATAAAGGTATATGGAATTTATTTATTCCCGTATCGAAGGAAAATTTCTTTTGAAGGTTCTTTGTAAATTCATCCTTGTATTTTATCCCTAAGTAGCAATTGAAATTAAAGCCCTCTTTATCCTTTAAATAACCAAAGTTAGGATTTCCCATGTAAATGTAATAACCAGAAACAATGCATTCGTTGTCATCGTTTTTATAAAAAGAAGCGTTTTTGTATTTTAAATGGGTCGCATCAAAAAGGAATTCGAACGGTTTTACTAGGTTATAGGTAAAACAAATCCCGATGCCATCTAAATCAATAGATACTTCTCCAAGGCAATCTTTCCCGTCTTCATCTGAATAAATAGAGATAGATTCTCCATAAAGCAAATGCTGAACTGCAGGGACTCCTCTTTGTGTTTTAGGAAAAACAAATCCGCATGAAGAAAGAACAAAAGTAAGCAATAAGCTAGGTGTTGTCTTTGCTTTAAACTTCATAAGCCTCCCCTTCAATGAGCTCTTTAGCTAATTAGATTATAGCAACCAAAAAATATATAGTCACTTCTATCGATGTTTATAGACTTAAAAGAATCACTCAAATTCCCATTGACGGATGGTGAGCTTAGAAATATTGAAATTGAATTCCTGGTTATTTTTATATGGGGCTTGGTTAAGCCTAAATTCAAAATAAGATACATTATCAGCTGGAGTAATATAAATCTTTACTTCCCCATTATTTAATATAGCCGAACAATATTTATCTCCAAAATAAGTATCGGTTTTAATTAGTTCAGCTGCTTTAGAAAACGAATAAATCGTGAATAACGGTTTATCTTTCTTTGGGTTTTTACGCTGTGTTCCATGACTAGCGGATACTTTAAACCTGAATTCGATTTTCTTGTTGCTAACTAAGCAAGGTGATTGGATACCTACTTGGCTTTTTCCGTTA